>JAYVIJ010000057.1:0-2923 GCA_043770315.1 Candidatus Altimarinota bacterium
AAACTGGAGGAGAAATATGGGAAGATAGGGGGATAAAGCTATGTAAAATGAAATTGAAAGAAATTACTTCTCTTTTCGTATAAGGTGAGTAGAATATCATAAAATATCTATGCCTATAGAACTCTTGGATTC
Source organism: Candidatus Altimarinota bacterium (assembly GCA_043770315.1). Taxonomy (GTDB): domain Bacteria; phylum Patescibacteriota; class Gracilibacteria; order BD1-5; family UBA2023; genus JAGOMW01. The sequence continues at coordinate 133 of JAYVIJ010000057.1, forward strand.
AGAGATCATTTCACTCACCCTTGCAGATAGCGATCAATTCGCTCTTATTATCGATCGATACGAACAAAAAATATTTCGCTATGTTATGCGACTTGGGGATTTTTCTATCCAAGAATGAGAGGATATACTCCAAGACATCTTTATCAAAATATATACTCATCTTAACGAATATGATGAGCGTTTCGCTTTTTCATCATGGATATATCGTATAGCACATAATACAACCATCGATACATATCGAAAAAATAACAAAAAATGAGTCATAAGTCTCGATGATGAACTATATGAGTGACTCAAGGAAACTCTCTCTAGTGATGAAGATATCGCCAGCAATCTCAAGGAAAAAGATATGCGACTGCTCGTACAAGACTCTTTTGGATCACTCACACCTGAGCAAAAAGAGGTCATCATCCTCAAATATATCGAATGACGCGACTATGAAGAGATCAGTGATATACTCAAAATCCCTATAGGCACTGTCGGCACTCTTATCCACAGAGCCAAAAAACAACTCCAATGAAGCCTCACCCCTATCCATAATCATCTCTAGTATGTCTCTCAAGAAAAACATCCTTGCCACAATCAAAAAAGAGCATATCGAGCCTATATCACTCTGAGCTGTGAAAAGGAAAAAATATCTTATCCTCACTTTTTTCGCACTCCTTATCTGACTGGGAATCTTTATAGTTTCATTTTTTATATCAGATACAAGTGGAGTGATCGAGTTCGTAGAGATGGATACCCTCTATATCCTCCTCGCTTGGATAGTGGTGATCCTCGGACTCGGAGTCTTCATCTATCGAGATTCGAAAAATATTGGCACACTATATCGCTATAGTATGGGACGAATGACTTCTGCTATTTTTTTCACTCTGATACTCGGATGACTCCTTGTCCGCTTCTCTGGAGTAGATACATATATCCAGAAATACCTCATCAAATATACGGGATATGAGAATATTATGAGTACCTATGTCAATTGGGAGAAACCTGAACAATGAAGACTGATCTGAGAAATCACAAAAATCTGAAGTGGATGAGTAAGTATAGTGGACACAAGTGAAAAGGTCTGGGAAATCATCATATCGAAAGAGATACTCTCTTCTCGAAGTACAGATAATGAGGAGATAATCGAAGTAGGAAATACTATCAAAATAACATGAACACTCAACTCGGATGTTCTATTTACAGCTTCAGGCATAACTCTTTTATTCGAATAAATCTACCATATGAATTTTTTGAAGTCTTCACATCGACTTTTTATCGTAATGATAATAATCAAAGGTCTTGAATGAATCACGCAACTTATGATCTGAATTATAGCACTCTTTATTACGAGAGAGAGTCTCTATTCGCTCATATGATGATACTTACAAGAGGAACTTATCGAGGATCAGCATGCTATAGTCTCTCGATTTCTCTTGGACTCTCTTCAGTGACTCACGATCTCGACTCAGCATTTTATTGCCTTTTATTTTATTTCTCATGGGTTGATCAAGTTTTTTATCGGATATAATATCCTGAAGAAACGATACTGGGCATACCCATTTGCGTTGATCGTATTTTCGTTTTTCACATTCTATCAAGTGTATCTCTATATACAATCATGATCTCTCTGGATGATCTGACTCATCATCATAGACATAGTAGTCGCCGTACTCACCTATGTCGAATATCAGGGCGTGAAGAAGACTCATATCCATCAATAATCTACATCGCATGATCGAAAATATCCTCTACTGGAATCAAAACACATCCCTCATTCTCAGTTCTCTTACTGAAAATAATATTGTCAAAATCGTACTGCCTTACTTTGCAGATCTTCCTATTTTCACTATTCCAATTTTTCTCGTAGGATACTGGATATTCGCTACTCTACAAAATAATGATAGTATAAAGCAGAAGCTCCTTTTAATATTCTATGCGGAGATATTCGCTTGAATAATAGCTACTTTAATACAGCAATTCGTCTATGTAGCGAGACCTCTCTCATTTCTCCAAAACAAATGAATGTTCATACTCTCACATATTCCAGATAATAGCTTCCCTTCCGATCATGCAACGATAGGAGCTGCTTTTCTTGTAGCATTATTCCTTTTTGGATACAGGAAGATTTTTTACTATCTTCTTCCATTTTTTATCCTTATGCTGATTGCTCGCATCATCGGAGGGATTCACTACCCACTCGATATATTATGAGGCTTAGCGGTTGGTATATTATCAGGATACATCGTCTATACAATAAGAGATACTGTCCTATGCAGAAAAATCAATCAAGTTATCATAAAATTGATGAAGAAAATATTTCTTTAAAAGAAAATTGAAAGAAATATTTCATATAGTTCGTAATAGAAAGTGAGGATCCTCACTCTTCGTTAATTTTATTTTTTGACCCACACACATATGCGAAAAGAATTCGTTTACTCCGCTCTCACTGGTCTTGCAGTAGCAGGATCGATCGGACTCACATCGTTTGCCGCTACCAGCAACCCCGCAATCCCTCACATGATCCCATCATCTCAAGATCCACAGGTGCAAACAGTGAATACAGAGAGAAGTGCTCCTGACAAAGAAACTCCAGATGCTCAGGAAAATACTAAAGAAGTCGCTGATGCCCCAAATACTGGCACATCTGACGAAGGAAAGACTGAAACTCAGGACGATACTATTGCACTCCCAGCAGGATCTATAACGGAGGCTATGGCTACCAAGATCGCTCTCACTGCAAATGCAGGCACTACCGTCACAGGATTCGAAACTGAAGATGAAAATGGCATAGCCATCTATAATG
>JAYVIJ010000058.1:0-23333 GCA_043770315.1 Candidatus Altimarinota bacterium
AGTATATAAAGCTTTTATATGTTTGAGTTCTGCAGCTGTCATAAGTTGGGGTCTTCTATAGCATATTTCCACTCCATTCTTTCTCCAAGATGCAAGAAGTGTAGGAATGATCGTTTCACCATTTCAGATTTCGAACTTGAGTGCCTCTGACTTGGATGCAAGGGCAAGGCGGAGAAATTCTTTTTGTTTTTCTTTAGCGAGTCATTGCCATAAAAGCATAAATCCAGCATTCATTGTTCCAGAAAATGGAGATTTCCCTTGTGCATCGTTGCTTTGAAGTATTGTTCCAAACTCTTCTCCTAATGCTGCTTCTATTTCTCTATTCAATATTCTTCGATTTGCTTCAATTGTGAGATCCGTACCCTCTCATATACGTCTACTTTTTATTGCTCATGCCCGAACTTTTTGTTCCTCATAGAGAGTAGCGATAACTCTCGAAATGAGATATTTTTGGAGTCGAGGATTTTCTTCTACTCGGGTAAAACTATAGGGATTCCCTTTCATCCCATCAGGGAGAGAAGATATACTTTCATCTTTCATGACGACAAGCAGATGTGCATTTTGGGCATTAGTGATATCTCTAATGGTATGTTTTCCGTGGATATCGTAGGTCTCGTACCCGAGTGCGTTTGATCGTATCGTCGAGCATACTTTTCCAGCTCCTCTTGCAAAACTTTCCCATACTTTCTCAACTTCAACACTCTGTTCAGCATCAAGAGTAGTAGTTGCTAATGGGGAACGAATGAGATGTGATATTTTCTGATAGAGAGTTAATGTTCAAGTTCAACCTGCATCAGAGGATCATCTTTTACTTAAGGGAGTTCATTTAGGTTGACTCGCTGACAAATTTTTTTGCCATGCCAGATATCCAAAAATAAGATAACTTTTTTCTAGTATACCCTTCAGTATTTCGCCAATTTTTGGTCTACATTTAGGATCAAGGATGATAGCGTAGTGAGGCGTTGAATCAGTAGTATGTATACTTCCTGATACATGATCTTCCCCGTTGAGAGATATTGATATCTCAAGATGTCAGATTCTTCCTTCCGGTTTTCTTATCGCACTATGGATTCACGATTGGCGAAGTTGCTCTTGGAAATTCGTGAGATCTTGTTTCGCCCATGGTTGGAAGACAGCTGCTCAAGCATACCCATTTCCCATACGATAATTTCCTATAAGCTCTGGGAGATTGAGGAGTTGCTCTTCCTTGAATGTGCTGCCAAGTGACTTCTGAAATACAGTATACAGATATGCTATAGTCATAGAGAGCTTCCCACTGAGTCTCTTGATTTCAGCTTCTTCGATAGTGAGGTCACATTGATCCATATAATAACCAAGATCACCTCATGCTATTGCCATAAGATCATTGAGTCCATCGGAGATGCGTCATTTTCTATCACACGTAAAAGTAATTTCACTTTCAGTTTCGGGGTGTATCCTGAAAATATAATTCTGTCAATCTGTATTTCGTCTTACTGAAAGTGCTTCTGGAAGATTTCTTCACTCGAGTATAAGGGCAATGTCTAAAATTCTTTCTTCATTTGGGTCTATTTCATCTTTTTTGGGTTCTGGGTTTTCATCTGATTTTAGACCTACTTGATTCGTTCCTTGAGGTGGAGGAGGAGGTGCAGCTTTATCGTCTATACTTACACTTGAGCCAATGATAAGTTTTCGAGTAAAGTTCGATATCTTATTATTATTTCATGTTTCATCTATGAGATCATCGCTCAAAATAAAAAAGCAAAGCTCATAATTCCCAGGATCAATACTTCCAAAATCTATTGTATCAGTCATTGTATATTTTTTCCAGTCTTTTGTTCGTACTTTACGGAGAGCAATACCAATATGTGCTTCATATCATGAGAAATTTTCTATAAATTCTCAGACATTAGTTGATTCTCCAAGCCGAATGACACTATTTTCTACTCTTTTTCTGATTTTAGGAGCAGTGATCCTTACGAATTCTTTTATAGGAGATGGAAGTGATATTCGATCGATCGCTGCATATTTTGCTTGTTTTGGGGCTTCTGAAGTTATAATTGTTTGTACTTCATAATCTGCAAGCGGATTAAATGATTCTGGAGTGAAGCTCACTCGTCATCCCTCAACTTTTCTATCAATAACACTTCTATCACTTCCATTACTTATCTCAAGAGAGATCATAGTTCCATCAGAGCATCAAGCAATCGAGAATCCAGATCGAGAAATTTGATCTATCCTCAAGGGAATCGTAGGATTATTCATTCCACTGATGACAGCTCTCTGTACTTGAGCTGCTACTTTTTTCGCTGATCTTGCCCTTGGTACTTTTATCGGTCAGCTCGATAATCATTCGATTGATGCTGCTATGAGTTTATTGAGGACATGTTTTGATGTGAAAAATTTTGAAAATTCCTCATAGAGAAGTCATTTTTCTTGGAGAGCTACGAGATGTTTTTTGATAAAAAGATTACGTATCTTCACCGGGATTTCTCCATCTACAAAATCATCAGCTACCCATCCTCCGAGGAGAATAATATCCTCTAAATACTTCATATTTTTTTCATCGTCAGCTCCAGGATCTATACAAAATTTGGCAAAACTATCCAGGGAAGATTTATCCTTTTGGGCTTTTACTTTCTCTGTAGATATGGTTAAGACAAGAGTTTTTATACCTTTCGCTGTTTGAGAAGGTACGAGTATCATGGCATCGCCAGTATGATATGATCCGAGATATAAATTACAAAGTCATACATACTCTGTCGCTCTTTCACCATTTTCATTTTCTCCATTGAATCACCAGCGAAGTTCAGGAAATTTCGACCAAACATGAAAACAAAAGAGCATAAAGCCCATAACATCTCCTCGCTCATGATTCTCAGCAAAATACTCTGACATAGAGAGAATATTCTCATCAGATGCCAAAGCTTCCTGGAGGTTAGTAAGTGATTGCTCAAAAAGCTGACTCAGCTCTGATGGAAAGCTATATGCAATGACTCATCAATCATTCACTATTTTTTGGACGATGTCATTGAGTTTTTTGATTTCTTCATAGACACGAGGATCAAGAGATTCTATAGAATGCATGATCGACTTACTTTTTTGTGCAACATCTATAAATCGAGCTAGTCGAGTGGCGTCAAACTCCATTTCTCGAGCTCTTTCGAGTTGATCAGGATGGAGAACTCATATGACGATCCCCTGACTTTCAAGATTTCAGGAATTTGGACTATCTGGTGGATTCATGAGGAAAATCTCTAGGGGTAATTTTTTTAATTATACACTTTTTTTGTTTTAAAGCAAGAACTCCTGCTTTAAGATCTAAAATTACGTTCGAGTTTTTATGATTCACCTATTGAAATAATTAGAGAAATTTCACAAAGAGTTATTGTGAAAAAGTCATTTTTCCCTATGATCCATCTATATGAAAAAAATTATTGCTTTCCTTATTTGATTCTTTATTTCGACATGACTCTCATACGCATGATCATGAGTTGTTGTCTCACCACTTTTTATTACCAATCCTTTTCGAGATACGGTGCTTATAAAACCCAAGAAAATACCTCTTGTGCAAAAGAAAAATGCCTATGAACGTATCGCTTCCTCTCGATCTATGGAACTCTATGAAAGTCGTCTCAAAGATATTTATATGGTAAAAGTGAATCTCAATAATGGACTTCGAGTCGTCTCCCTCTGAAGTCCTCTCGAATGGGATCAAGAGACTTGAGAGCCACTCTATCCTAAAAAATCAATCAAAGAACTCAGAAATGAAGGCTCTACTCCCGTCACTCTTGCTATAAATTGACAATTTTTTGATCCTAAGAAAAACCCCACTCCCCTTTCTTTTGGACTGAAAGACGGATGAGAAGTACGTACCGCTGGTGCTGATAATCAAGATGAAACGAAGAAAATCATCACTTTTGGTTCATGATATGCTCAGATACTTCCCTATTCATGGGAGAATCTCCGTGATATATCTGGTGATTTTGCACTTGTAAGTTTTTCTCTTGATACCCCGAACAATCCATTTCAAAATATTGGTCGTACGTATATCTGTCTGAAAAATCCAAATATCCAAAATATTTCTGACCAAATACTTGTCTTTTTTACTCGTTCCCTTTCTGAATATTCAGCGGAAAGGATACTTCTCTCTGAATGATGTACTCGAGATTCTTCGATCAAGCTCGATTCGAGTGGTTCATCACAAATATTATTTCGTGATGTACTGATCTCCGGAAATGCTCATAAAGGATATCCTGATAATAGAAAAATCCCTCATGCTATCGGATTTGGTGAGATCTAAAATACAAGTACGAATTCTCCTTTCACCTTACCTTCTCATTTATAGTATTCTCGTACTTCAGAGATTGTACCCCGTTTAAATTCCTCAAATTTTTTGGTAATCTCGCGTCCTACGACGATATGATATTCTGATCCGAGGTATTCTTCGAGTTCTGCGAGAGTCTTCTCTATACGATGCACTGATTCATAGACGACGACTGTATATTCTTTATTTACGAGTGATTTTAGCATCGTTTGACGTCATTTTTTCACAGGGAGAAATCCGAGATAGAGATACTGGTGACAGTCGATCCCACTTGCGACGAGTGCCGATAGTACTGCGGATGCACCGGGAATAGGTATTACAATGATTCCTTCTTCGACAGCACGACGTATAAGGACGAATCCTGGGTCAGAAATACCAGGTGTACCCGCATCAGAAACGAGTGCTACATGCTTCCCTTCTCGGAGAAGTTCGATGATACGCTCCATCTTCGAGAATCCTGAGTGTGAGTGAAACGAGAGAAGGCGACCACCATTTTCTATATCATAGTATCAGAGAAGTTGACCTGTGACACGTGTATCTTCACACGCGATGTAGTCTGCTTCTTTTAGGATTCTCAGAGCCCTGAGAGTGATATCCTCAAGATTTCAAATAGGAGTGGAGACGATAGAGAGTGTTCCTAGTTGTGAAATGGACATATCTAAGTGGTAGAGTGAGAGACTGAATTACGAACAGTATATATGGGATTATATCAATAAATACTGCAAATTCTAGTAAATAGTTCATCAAATAGAGTATTATCTATATCGATTCACTTAAATCTTCTTACTGCAGGACATCATACTCTTTCTCATGGAAGAAAAAAATCATTGATTCAAGCGGGATTCGATTTCTTTAAGATTCAATCAACACTTTTATTGAAATTTCTTATACTAAACCGATTAAAAGTTTCTGTATCGAGCAAGGCACTTCACTGCATTAATCTTTTTATCTCTCTTGGATCTAAGTCTCTCGGTAGTGGAACTCATCTTCATGGAATCAGTGTAAAATTTTGAAATATATGTCTTGCCGTTTCACAAGCATTAGACCATCATCATCCAAATTTTACTAGATCATTTTCAGTAAAAAACTGTGAGAGTTCAGCCCAATTCCTAGATAGGTATTCTTCAATCTTTTCATTACCAAAAGCTTGGAGTGCCATAATGAGATAAGAGGTTTCGCGAGCGAAAGCTACTGGACTAGGAAACCAAGAGGGATAAGTTCATTTATACACGAGATTGTAATCCTTATCATACTCATTTACATCTATCTTTTTTTGATAGCATTTTTTTAGTCTTTCAAGATTTGAATCCCATTCATTCCAAATATCAGGGGTAAATATATCATGTAAAATTCTGGATGTTTTCTCGAATCTATAATATTTTTCTCCTTGATTTGAAATAGGTGATCTTGGGAGGGCTGAGATTACTTCATCATATTGTTCTGCGGGAGATAGATTCATAAAAAAATAACCTCAATTTAATAAGGTTATTTTACGATAAAACTAATAATGTCAATTATATTCCGAGCTTATCCCGTATGACATTTACTTCATATACGACTTGTTGATCTTTTTTCATTACTTGTTCAAGTTTTTTACAGCTATACATCACCGCCGTATGATTGCGTCATGAGAAGATATTACCGATACGTTCATATGTATAGTGAAGTCTATTCTTAAGAAGATACATAGCGACTTGTCGAGGGATCATATTTTCTTTTTTTCGATCTTCAGAGAGAAGCGTACGTATTTCTATGCCAAAATGTCATGATACTGCCTGGATGAGATCTTCATAGCTACAATTTCCAGTCCTTATACTTCTTCATTCAGTAAGAGTTGAGGTGATTGATCTTACGGCGAGTTTTGAGAGTCGGAATGCAACATTTTCGAGAGTAGGAGGGGTCCCTTTAAGATCATATTCTGCGATCACTTGATTGAGTATTCCTTCAAGTTCTCTGACATTCGTTGTGACATTTTCTGCGATGAATTCCGATACTTCTTGTGTGAGGATGAATTCACGAGCGCGAGCTTTCTCTTGGATGATAGCAAGGCGAGTCTCATAATCTGGCTCACCGAGATCGACAGTGATACCCCATTCAAATCGGCTCTGAAGACGAGGTTCGAGTTCAGTCAGTTCTTTTGGTGGACGATCTCCAGAAAGGATTATTTGTTTCCCTGCTTCATAAAGAATATTGAATATATTGTAGAGTTCTTCTTGTGTAGACTTTTTCCCAGCAAGAAACTGCACATCATCGATAACGAGAACATCGATCTGTCGATATTTTTCTCGAAGTTTATCTACGGATCTTCCCTTGATACTTGCTACATAATCTGTGAGGAATCTATCCGCTGTAGTATATACAACCTTAAGAGACTTATGTTTTTCGCGAATACTATTGGCAGTCGCCTGGAGAAGATGAGTCTTTCCGAGTCCTACATTTCCATAGAGATAGAGAGGATTATATGATGCACCAGGCTTACGAGCTACTGCTTCAGATGCTGCATGTGCTAGTTGTGTAGAAGGACCGATAATAAAATTATCGAGACGATATCTATCGCTAATAAGGCGGCTATTGATTCCCTCTACTATTTCTACTCATTCTACTTGTTGTTTTTTTGTGATTTTTTCGCTTTCCTTGAGTGAGAGTCGACATTCTACCACAGCATCAGGACCTTTGCTATCGATGGCATCATCGACGATGATATCGATACTTGTTATTTCTGGCGTGATATCAGCTATTGTGGCTTTTATTTCTTCGTAGAATTTTTTTGAGTGATTATCTCGGTGAAATGATGATACTACACCGAGTGTGACACTGTCCTCTGTCACTCCTAAAAGTGAGAATTTCTTAAAGTAAGTAAGAAAATCCTGTTTTCTTATAGATACTGAAAGTTGAGAAATAGTTTCTTCAAGATGGGAAAATGAGAATTTTTGAGTCATAGAAGGAACAATGGGAAGATGAGATGACTGATGGTATTGTATTTTTTCTTCGTGCTCTTTTCGAGCACATACTTTTTTCTATCGAGAGTTCTATTTTTATTCTTTTATTACGTGAAGTCAAAAGAAAAAAAACATTTGACATGATTATCGTATACGCTATGTATTCAGGAAAATGAGTAACCCCCTTCACATGAACTTCACAAGAAAAGCAAGTCCGAAATGTGAAGAATTTTTATTCCTATATAACATAAATTCTCTATTTTATAGAAAGAAAAAAAGTTCTCCAGAGAGAACTTTTTACAATATTCAAATTCTATGAATAGAGAATATTACTTAATTTCTTTCAATCTTGCTGCTTTTCCAGTGAGTTCACGGATATAGCCAATATTTTTACGACGAACCTTAAATTGTCGAAGTACGACTATCTTAGAAATGAATGGAGAGTTGATAGGAAAAATCTTTTCAATTCCAATTCCATCAATGTCAGTACGTACAGTGATAACTTTATCAAGTTGTGATTTTCATCGCATAGAAATAATGAGTCCTCGAAAAAGCTGAATGCGCTCTTTCTCTCCTTCTTTAATTATTTGATGTACTTCAATTTCCATACCAGTGTTAAGTTCTTGGGTATCTGATCGTGTTTGAGTGCTTGCTTGTATAGCAGCGATAAGAGTAGAGTCCATAAGTGAAAATCCTATAATATAATGGTGAAACGCCGTGAATTATATAAGAACTCAGTATAATTGCAAATTATTTTTCGAATTTCTCAAAAACTCTTATAAATTGTTCTTTCTCGTTTGCAAATTTCACTTTTGTCCTTATCATTGTTCTTGTAGATATCAGAAAAAACCGCTCTATATGTAAAGCAGTTTTCTTATAGATGCTTTCTTGAAGGTATACATTTTAATACAATTTGACTTCGCACTTTTCCCTTATGGAATTCCTTTTTGTGAATCAAGCAGCGTCGATAGAAGCAATGATAGTCTTTGCTTGTATGCTTATCATCATGTGAATATTTGGGTACGATGGAATACTCTACTGAATGCGTGTGTTTTCTGTACTTTTCCCTCGGAGAAATAGTCTTTCACAAGAGAAATTCACACAAGAAACAACTTCTTCTCTCCCGCAGATTTCACCTTTTATGGATTCTCTTGACCCGAAAGCTCCTGAAGAAGATCTGACCCAATATACATCGATTGATGGTGTTATATTAGAGAATCCCATACTTTATCCTGAAGATGGAGTATGAGAAACTCCTACTCAAGACTCATTACCAGAAATTTCTGTCTCTGAAAATATCACATGAGATGATGCAGTACAGATGTCTCCTATAAATGATGATACTACGTATATAGGTACTATTCCCGCTTTAGATGAAAATTTTTTGAAACCTGAGGCCGAAATAGTATCTGAAACAATGGCACCTTCTCTTCATCCAGAAGAAATCCATACTGATACTGAGAAATTCTGAGAAGATACCCCATCACATGATAAAAATGAGAGTTCAAAGAACTCACCGAATGAAAATATGGGTGAAGTACTTAGAAGATGACGACCTGAAGAAAAACAGAAAGATATATCTCACCTCAAGCCTCATAAAAAATCCCATATTAAACCAGAGAAACGAGAGAAGCTCGTAGAAATACTCAATAATGTAAAAACTCTCATAGCTCGTGGACAGATAGATGATGCGAGAGCATTAATCGTGAGTGGTCTTGCTATCGATAAAGGGAATAGAGAGCTCAATCTTCTTATGGCAAGTCTCTATGAAAGAGATCATGCATTTGCAAAAGCAGAATTCATCCTGAAAGATATCGCCACAGAAAATCCTGATGATATCGAAGTACTCACTCATCTTGCTACAGATCTCGCCATGCAGAGGAAGTATGAAGTGAGCTATGAAATATATAAGAAAATCCTCTCTCTCGGTGGCGAAACCGAAGAAACTCTCTATACGCTGACCCATCTTGCCTCTGAGATGAATCTTGCTGATGATGTCATTCTCTATGCTCGAAACTATCTCAAGCAGTATCCTCATAACCCTGAAATCCTCTGGATATATACCCAATCTCTTATCACTACATGACAAAGAAAAGAAGCAGTCGAGACACTCATAAAGCTAAAAAATCTTACTCCGTATAATCAGGAAATTGCCGACTTGATCCAAAAGCTTGTTACAGAAGAAGAACTTGCTGGGAATTTTGGAGAAGAGAAATAAAATATTTTCACGCTATGAAACATTTTGAAATTCTCTTTGAATCAGCTCTTTCAATAAGTGAGGATATAAAACTTTCTGACTACGCAAGTGTAGGATGAGTTTCATCAGCCCTTATTACGATAAATGGGAATATTTTTACCGGAAAATGTCTTGATTTTTCTTGTTGAATATGATTTTGTGCTGAACATTCGGCAATTGCTGAGATGCTTAAATCTGATCATTCTGGAATATCTGAAATTATCGCTGTACGAAATAATGGTGAAGTAGTCCCACCTTGCTGAAGATGCAGAGAAATGATGATGCAAATAAATCCAAAAACGCAAAATACTCTTGTATACATTTGAAAAAATGATATTATCCCTCTCTCAAAACTATTACCAAGTTATTGGAGCTAATATATTGATATCTTATTAATTTCTCAATTTGTCTCTCACTACTCCCCCACATAGCATCGAAGCAGAACGCGGTGTTCTCTGATCCATCCTTATCGATAAGGATGGTATGATTCAGGTTGCAAGTATCCTTGCGGCAGATGATTTCTACGATCCTGCTCATGGTATCGTATTTGCTGCGATGATCGATCTCTATGCTCGTAATCGCCCTATTGATTCACTTACGGTTCGTGAAGTGATCGATGATCAAAAAAAACTTGATTCGATGTGAGGAGATGCATTTCTCGCTGATCTCATGACAAGTGTATTTACCAGTGCGAATATCTTCCAATATGCGCAGATAGTCAAAAATAAGTCTGTCCTTCGTAAGCTTATCCGCGCAGGAAGTGATATCACGCAGGCAGGATTCGATGAGATTACTGAGATCAATGAACTTCTCGAAAAAGCGGAAAAATCGCTTTTTTCTGTAACACAAACTTTCATCCAGAATAAGCTCGTCCATATCAAAGATATCCTCAATGCTCGATATGAAGAATTCGCAGCGATCCATGCGGATCCAACACTCTCACAAGCAAATAGTGTCTCTTCTGGATATGAGGGATTTGACTATAAGCTGTGAGGATTTAAGCGATGAGATCTCATTATCATTGCTGCACGACCTTCTATGGGTAAGACGGCTATTGCTATGAATTTTGCGCAAAATGTCTGAGAAAAATGAAAAAATGTCGCAGTATTCTCACTCGAAATGTCCAAAGAACAACTTACTGATCGTATGATCGCAGCGTCTATGGCAGTCGATAGCTGGAAACTCCAGAAAGGGAAGCTCTCAGAAGATGAATTTGCAAAGATGGGAGATGCTCTCGAGCGACTTTCTCGTGCAAAAATCTACATCGATGACTCCCCTGCTGGTGCTGGAATACTCGAACTCAAATCAAAAGCCCGCAGACTCAAAATGGAGTCTGGACTGGATCTCATCGTGATAGACTACCTTCAACTTATTTCGAGTGGAAATAGCTTCAATCGTGTCCAAGAAGTCTCAGAAATCTCTCGTGGCCTTAAGTCTCTTGCTCGTGAGCTCGATGTTCCTGTTATTGCTCTCTCTCAGCTTTCTCGTGCTCTTGAAGCTCGTCCAGATAAACGCCCGATCATGTCTGACCTTCGTGAGTCTGGGGCGATCGAACAAGATGCTGATATTATCCTTATGCTCTACAGAGATGACTATTACAATGAATTTTCTGAGACACCGAACGTTACCAATATTTTTATTCGTAAGAATCGAAATGGACCGACGGGTCAAGTCGATCTGAAGTTTGAGAAGCAACATCAGAAATTCTATGAAATAGAGCGTGCTCGAAGTGGTGATTTTGATGGTGAATAAAAAAACTTCCGAAAGGAAGTTTTTTTATTCTTAAGGATCGGTATTATAAATACCATATTTGAGGGCATCGTAGTATTTTCCTTTATCTTCGGTAAATTGTATCGACTGAAGTGCATTTCCTTTTCTCGCTTCCGTCGTAACTCTCAGTTTAGGTAAGGTGAATGCTTTATCTGTTTTGAGCGTGATATCAGCAATTCCTCATGAACTAAAAATAAGTATATATGGATCGACTACAGGAGTATTGCTAAATTTTCATACTGCTCCCAGAAATTGCGAGGTTGATCCAGTAAGATCATAAAAGTATTCGAGTGTTTGGCCACCAGAAGTTTCATTATACGGATTTGGACATGATCCGTCAGCATTTATAGGGATAACAACTGGTTTCTCATCTCAGCTACTATTATAACAAGATTTCCCCTGAAGACGCATTGCGCCAATTTCTGAGCCATTAATCACACCTATTCATGTTATACTGACATTCTCACTTCCACTCATACCGACGATACTCCAAGAGAGATCATTTGGATTTCATGTAGTAGAAAGTTCTAATATATTCTCTACTTGGATATTTCCGCTATAAGCACTTGGATCACATGACTTCATTGGATCAATATATGCCTGACATTTTCCAGTAAAGAGTGGAAATATGGTATAATTATCAGTTCCTCCCGAAAACACTATACCCGTAGATTGTGCCTCGATCTTATAAGTGACTTTTACTTTATCGGTGCGTGGGGTTGCACCAGAGAATATGAGAGTATCAGGGCTTGATCCATCCATCATATCAGAAAAACCATCTCTATGATTTTTTACTTTGAGCATGGCGTATTCGAATGCTCATTCTGCTTGGGTAGCAGAGAGGATCGAGTCATACTGAAGGCGAGAAAGGCGCATTTCGGAAAGAAATATATTTGCTAAGCCGATAACGATAATAAGTAGGACTCCTGTAGATCAAAGTGCCATCAGTACTGAAAATCCGTGTCGAGATGTGATTGAAGTATTGATCATAAGATATCTGAAAGTTGATTAGTTTTGCTTGAAGAATCGCTCGCTTATAGTTGTCTGGACTCTCAGTTTACTCTCAGAAAGACCGATAAGAGGTACTCCTATGCGAGGCATAAGTGCTAAGGTGAATACTATTGTAACCTTCTTTTCGGTAGTATTTCCATCTCCAGAAATATAAAATTTCATATCTTCGATTTTTACTCGTTTTTTGGATTCTTCTGGTATGAAACTATCGACGAGATTAAATGCTTGAGAAAAGTCAGGATTGAGCGTATCTGTGACGCCAAATATCGATGAGGGCATAACGTAGAGTCAACACTCTGTAATAGTATCCTTCTTCTCTCCTTCACTACAGAGTGAAAGAGTTGCACCAATCTTTTTTCCGTAGAAGTAACTGCGTATTGTAGATGTTTCTGATCCAATAGTAAGAAGTTCTCATCCACTTTGATAGCTTGGATTTCTCCACATATCGTTACCAAGAGTACCATCATCATATCGTGAATATTTTTGACTGATTCCCTTTCCTTTTACATCTTCAGCAATGCGTTCAGTGATTTCGCGAGAAGTCTCAGAGAGATATCGCGTTGCTTTAAGTCTATTACTCAAACTCGTCGTCTGAATATATATAGACATCACAGCAATACTCATCACGGCGAATATGGTAGTTGCCACGAGCATCTCTATGAGAGTAAATCCAGATGTTTTTTGTAAATTTTTCATAGAAAGCGTATTCTTACATTTTTTTATCGAGTACGATCATTTATTTTTTCCAGTCGGTAATAACAGTTTTAAGATCATATTCACGGTACCCAGTACGTGACTTCGTTATGACTCGAGCATCAAGGAGAAATCATTGATTTTTTCCATCGAGACTTTTGGGCTCGATCATTCAGAGAGGTCCAGTCACTATGAGAGGTGAGATGATGATATATGAAGCATATGAAGTTCCAGTTGCTGTAGCAGTATGTGTGAATCGCATAGCACTATCAGAATAAAGTTTTGTCGCATTAAACCGTCATTCGATATTTGTAGTACCTCAAAGAAGTGTCGTGACGTTGTCGAAATATACTGGACTTTTTTCTGGAATACTCGTTCCAGGAGTATAGATAATTCCTGTTGAAGTGTAGTCATTTTCTATGATATATGATCCTGGAATGATATATCATGGATTTGCTCCGCCAGTAAAAGCACTATCCCATGGAACAAAATTTCGTACATTCGAATTTCGTACATTTTTGATTAGTTCGACTTGTTCTCTGAGGAGATTGGATACGATGATCTCTTGGCGAGAAACGGTAGCAGTATCAATCGTCGTCGAAAGAAGAGCCAGAATCGCGGTCATACCGATAGAAAATATCGTCATACCAACTATCAGTTCGATGAGCGTGAATCCAGATCGTGAATGCTTGAGTGAGTGAAGATACATGTGCGAAATACAAAAAAATTGCAATAAAGGAGATTTTTTAATCAAAGTAAGGTCGGAGTATCATATCTCGTGCTCTTCGAGAATCGCGACTTGCCCCAGGATATCCTACAGTAAGTATGACGCCAGTCAGAGAAATTTCACTGAGTCCTCCAGTGGAAAATGCTCCAGTTGCGAAAGGTGGCGAAATATGATATATCAGATCTGTCGTTGCTATATCGATACTTCCTGTGAGTTCGAGAATTTTAATATTCTTGTCAAAGACATATTTTTTAAATTCTTTTTTCATACTTGGTCATCCTGTAGAAGTAAAGAACGTGATAAATCCATCTCACTCTTTGATCTCAGCATACATATGAGCGTGAGATCCACTTCATTCATGCAGAAGTCCTCAGCGTATATTTTGGTGAGCAATAATCCACTCTTGAGATATTGTATCGATCGTTTTTTCCACACGAGCCCGATCCATATAGTACATATAAGGAAAAATTCCACTTCACAAAAGAAGTGCTATCATCGACATGACTATCATGAGCTCAAAGAGAGTAAAACCTCGTGATGAATGCAAAAATCTAAGCATAATCTCTATTGTCAGGCGATACTTACTACCTGCATGATAGCTCAAAATATCGCAATAGCAAACCAAAGTACAAAAACTCAAGCAAGAAGAAGTGCTATAGGTTCTATATATTTTACCATATTGGCAAGAGCGAAGTCTACTTCTCGTTTATACTGTGTAGCGATTTTGGCTGTGATTGCTCAGATGGTCGATGTACGCTCAGCACTTTCGATCATCTGTATGATATCAGGGGTGAAAAAAGTATGCTCTTTATCTCGTTCCATCATAGAAAGTGATATTTTACTTCAACCAGCAATATCATCAGAAATAGTATTGAAGAGCTTCTTGATGATAATATTCCCAGAGCTTGCTCCCGTAAGTCGTAAGGTTTTTACGATACTGACTCATGCATTATTGAGAAGATAAAATGTCGACATTGTCCGAACGATCAAATAATTCTTATATACAGGTCAAGCAATAGGGAGAGCAATTTTCTCATGATCGATCATCATAGCGCCATGTTCGGTACGAGTATATCAAAGTCCGATAAGACCTATCCCTGCTATACCAATGATAATAAGTAGAATATTTTCCTTCAAAAAAGTACTCGTCCAAATTAGAGCTTTAGTCGTGATAGGAAGATCCCCGCTTACACTTCAGAGGATAGGCATAAGTTGCGGAATGACATAGATCATCACGATTGTAATAGCAAGTACGAGAAAGAGCATTATGATGATCGGATACGTCATAGCACTCGTAATTTTATTTTTGAGCTCTTCTTGGCCACGTAGATCATTGGCAATAGCGAGGAATGATGCCTGAATCATACCCGTCTGTTCCCCACTTTCTACTATGGCTATTTCTTGTTCATCAAAGAAGTTGGGAAGCTTTCGCATAGCTATATTTACCGCATCACCTCATTCCACAAAAAATACGATATTATCGACTCATTCTCGAAGTTTTCCTACAGGAAGACGATCACGAAGTCATTTGAGTGCCATGAGAAGTGTAACTCATCCTTCGAGGAGATTAGCAACATTTTCATAAAAAAGCGCTTTATCTTTTATTGAGATGCGAGAAAAGAAGAGCATGTTAGGAATAACTAGAAATTAAGAAAGAAACCTCTATTTTGAAGCAGTATATTATTCATAATAATATACTCATAAAGTTATACTCATACCATAACTTCCAGCGAGAGTTTGATCAGGAGCAGTATCTATAGGAAGTGATATAGCATCGAGGGTGAATATATAGTCAGTCTCTTGTGCAAGATAGGTAATAAAGTTGATGATATCTGGTATAGTTTTCCCTTGAAAACTGAGAGAAACAGTTCCAAGTGAAAGTCCATTCGGAAGTTTTTTTCATTGATTTACAGAAATAGATGCTATAGAAATCAATGCAGATTCATTTTCGCTATCTTTGGTATAGTTATTGAGTAAGACCGTCGACATAATGTCACTGGTATCAAACTTTTTTGAGAGTTTTTCTATACGAGCAAGTTTCTCAGGAGAAAGAAGCGAGCCGATATTATCCTTTATCGCTTTGAGATTATCATATTCGACATTGAGTTTTACATGCTCCCTATCCAAACTTGCTATAACTGCTTGTTTTTCGACATAACTTGCATAAGTAGGCTTGAGAAATACTATACCAAAAAGGAGTGCGATACCGAGACAGATAGGTGCAATGATGCGATTTTGTGAACCTGTATGAGTTGTTTTCATGGAGAAGAAATTATTTTATAGGATTTGAAACTACCTTAAATTTTATTGAAGTGCTTCGAGATTTTAGGTCACCACTGATGCTGCTGATGGGATCAAGAGAAAATTTTCCTCCATTTCATCGAGCATAATTTCTCATCATTTCGATGATCGTCCCAGCTGGATCAGGATGAGCAATTCCATATGGTTCAGTAGCTGTAAGACTTGTTGTTATTACGTCATAACTGATATTAAATCACTGAAGTCGCACATTTGCTGCTGTCGCTGCCTCATAGAAGTAGCTGACAATACCTTTGAGATCGATCGATGGACGTATAGTTCCTGATTGTTCGATCTGTGTCAAAATAACTTTACGATCGCGACTTATCTCTTCTATGGAAGCACGCGTCTGTGAAATTGCGACTTTTTTTGTTTCTATGGATTGATCGAGAAAAATATTATAGAAGAAAAATCCGACTGATAATCCGAGGACGATCAGGAGAAGTGCTACCGAAAAATAAAACGGTGTTCGTGATACTTTCGGCATAAGATTAACTGGTGGAGTAGACTCTTGCATATAAAAAAATAATAAATACAGTATGAGCATATCATATTTCTTTTTATCATGCAAGAATCACAACATTTTTTTCTTGACACTTACGAGTCAGTCTCCGAAGATGAGATATCTTCCCTTCTATTTCAGCTTGCTCCAGGAGATCGTATATTCTTTTCTGGAGATCTCTGAAGTGGCAAAAGTACATTTATCCGAGCGCTTCTTCGATGACACTTTCATGACGAACGACTGATAGTCAGATCCCCGACATATACATACTATCAGAAGTATGGAGAAAATATTTATCATTTTGATCTCTATCGTATTGATACATTTGAAGATATTTTTTTGATAGGAGCTTCAGATATCTTGGACGATCCTCATACTATATGTCTCATCGAGTGGCCAGAAATACTGGGAACCTCCGTAATCCCTACGAAAAAAATCTCCCTTTCACGAGAAAACATGTGAGCAAGAAATTATAGAGTAGAATCCCAAAAAAAGCCTTAGTGAAGTTTTTCTTCGAGTCATTTTTTTTCTCGATCTTCACCAAGGAGTATCCACTGAGTGAATGCGAGATATCCTATACCTACGATCAGTAGAAGAAAGAAAATACTACTTTTTGAGATGAGAAAATTATAGAGCGTATGGATGATGGTCGCAATCAGGAATCCACAAGTAAAAAGGAAAACGTATTGAACTGATAAAAATTTATAAGAGAGTGCCTTCCACCAAAACATAACACAGATACTTGCCGCAAAAACATGAAGCGGTAAGGCAAAGAATAACCTATATACTCCCGTCATCATGACACTCAATATACCACTATGATATGCTTCTTTGAGATAAAGGATATTTTCTGCCGTGACGAATCCGAGTGTCACAAAAAAAGTAAAAAGAAGAAAATCTGTCCGTGAAAATCGGAAATTCTTCGCTGTGAGTCAGAGACTTGATACATGTTTGACTCACTCTTCGAGGCATGCTGCTATGAAGAATCCTGAGATTCCTGCGAAAAAAGTCAGAGCACCAGGTGTCATCGGGATATATGCCCTTACCCAGCCCCATATATAGAGTACGAGGGAAAATAATGCAATATGAAAAAAAAGGGTACGACGCAGAAATCCTCGAATATAGGGTGAGCCATACATGATAGCTCATGCCGTTAGAGTTCATAATACGATAAATACTCCGATGACAGCCCCTATTTGACGATATCATGTTCCAAGAAGTCACTCTTTAAAGAATGCAATACATATAACAGAAATGACTCCTCCTGCTATCCCAGCAAAAAATCTGGCTCGATTCCATACATGGGAAGAAAGATAGATATTCCCATATCCCCAAAGAAGAAGAGGAATAAGACAGAAAAAAATACTGAGAATGATACTAAAAAATGAGAGAAGCATGATAAAGATTATTTCTTTTTAAGAATCTCGTATTTTCCGAAACTCCATGACTTTTGCTCTCATGGATTTCGTTTTTTCATCATGAAGCTGATCATAAGCGAATTCACTCCTATAAAGAGAAAGAGGAAGCCGATAATATACGCAAGAAAATCAGGGAATGCAAGAATGATAGCTCCAAAAAGTATGAAGAAAATAGCAAAAAATGGCATAAGAAAATAGGTAAAAATCAATCAACAATTTTAGAATAATTTAAAGACATCGAGAATCGCTACCAGCAAAGAAACAAAAAGCAACAGAATCATACCAAATGCATGAATGAAGTATTCGATCTGATTCAGGACTTTTGTTTTGTGATAAAATAAGCCGATAATACTCCTTATAGTAGTAGATACAAGTCTTCCTCCGTCGAGTGCTGGAAATGGAAGGATATTGAGGATACCGAGATTGATCGACAGAAGTGCTACTATAGAAAATATGATTTTCCAAGTCACACCGAATTCTATTATATCGACAAATCCTGAACCTATACCGATAGGACCAGAGAGCATCTCAGTCGCTTCTTTACGCTCTGTAGGAGTAGCTGGAGATATGAGCTTTCTTACCGTCATTCCAAGTACATCGAGGGTGATACGTGAGAGTGCATATGTCTCATAGAAAGCTCAGGTAATAGAAGAGCTAAAATTTCTCTTTGTTGAGTACTCAGGATTCAGCTTGAGATCCTTATATCCGAGATATGTCCCGATCTTTCCATTATCAGGAGTTATAGAAAGTGAACGCATACCTCCCGTACCAGAAACTACGAGAGTAAGAGTACCTCATTTCGATATAGTTTCACGGAGTATATCCATATCAGTGATTTTTTGTCCATTCACTGATTCGAGGATATCTCCTGAGAGGATACCAGCATTCGATGCGACACTTCATGAAAGAGGGGTAAGAGTTATACCTTTATGCTCTATATAACCATTTTTGATTCCATTTTCGAATGAAGGAAGGAAGTATGATCCATGATCATTTTCGAGAAGTATATTTGGACTTATCGGGCTGGTACCCGTGATGAAAAATCAAAATAATATGACGATAGCCAAAATAAAATTCATCGTCACTCAGGCGATAAGTACGAGAGACCTTGCCCACCATTTTTTCGAAGAAAATGAATCTTTGTCCTCTGCTTCCTCACTTCCCGGATCCTCTCACTTAATTCGGACGAATCCTCAGATAGGAAGCCAGTTCAGTGTATACTCCGTTCATTTTTTATCTCGACCGAGAGTTTTCGCTTTCGGAGGTATACCGATACCGAACTCTTCCACTTTCATCTTCGTATATCTTGCAGTCAAAAAGTGTCCCATCTCATGGATGAAAACTATAGCAGTAAAAACAATCAGTGTCAGGAGTATTCAAAGGAAAATAGTCATTCAATATAATATAGGAGGTAAGATGGAAAGGGCAGTTCTACTCCCCTTTCTTTCCTAATTCCTAAATATTATTTTGCCATTTGTTCTTTCACGTGAGTGAAAAGATGATTCACGAGGTCATCGAGTTTATCGAACTTTTCTCTTTCAGACCGATAGGTCTTTGGTCAGACTGATAGCATGAGCTTTCCTGATGCTTTCCCATCTTTTTCTTTTTTGACGGTGAGTTCTACTCGTACTGGGCTATTAGGCTTTTCATGCTTTTTGATGTAGGAATCCATTTTTCCAGAGAGATTCTTGTCGATATAGATACCGATGGATTCTCTTACAACTTCATTATAATCAGCAGCGTGGATGATGATTTCTGGTGTGTCCATAAATAATAGTTAAAAAGTGGGAAACGAATTAAAAAAATTAGTGGTGTCCATGTCCGTGATCTTTTGCGTGATGATCATCTCATGTATCATGTTCTGTATCTTCATGTTCTTTCTTTGGATATTTTTCTTTCCAGCTTTCGATCAGGATTTTTTCTTCTTTTGTTCTCAGATCGATCGGTATTCATTTGGCGATCGTCTCATCGAGTTTTTCTACATATTCACTTGTGATATAGTTTTTGCCATGCGTATCGAGATGACCTTTTACTACGCTCGATAAACTGTCTACGAGTATATCAAAAGGTTCTCGCGCATCTTCGTCATGTTGCTTTTTCTTCTTTCAGACTTCTTGGATAAACGCGATGATATCACTCGGTCGTCTCGCGCTATAGAGAGTGAATTCATCATTTCCAGCAAGCTTCACGACGACATCTGACATTCCGAGGAGTGCCGCCCACCATGATCTCGTACGTATCTCGACTCATTCGATCTTGGCATAAGGGATATAGAGGAGATTCGAGGAGAGCCACTTCCACTTCATGTCGACGATAGTACTTTCTGTCATGATCCATGTATCGACGTACCAGTCGAAGAGCTTGTACATAAGGATCGCATAGATGACGAACATATATACATATGAGTACCATTCAGGTATGCTCATACGAAGGGAAAATATATCCTGACCATAGAGGAATCCAGGGATGATCAGTCCGAAAAATACCCAGACGAGTATATCTTCGATGATGACAAATGAATGACGATGAAATACCTCCCTGATCTCACTATCAGCTCCTGTATATGCTCGGAAAAAAAGATTATCGAAATTATTCATGAGTGATTCCTAAATAAGCGTGATCGAATATTTTATGTCTTTGATTCTTCCTGTTCCATCTGTTCATAGAGGTGTCGATGATTGATACTGATAGCAAGGAAAAATCCAGCAACTCCGATGATAAGTCCGAATCCTGCAAGAGCGAGATAGTAGAGAAATTGGTTGGTCGCAAGTTTATAGGTATCTTCTATGTAGTAGACACCACCTATATAGAGCGCTATCTCTGTAAAACCTATCACCCAAAATATCGGTCTATGCACTCGATAGATCAATATAAGGAACAAAATATTCACCAGAGGAAAGTAGAACATAGCTCTCAGTATAGGAAAACATGGAGTAAAAGCAAGATCGAATTATCCTTTTGCGGCGACCCAGTTTTCTCCTGTATACATATCGACTCGTATGGGAGGCATGCGATCGCCGAGCATACCGTGTTTCGGAGCATGGCGAGCAAGGATTTCTTCCATAGATTCTCTCACGATCGCTTCCCAAGTTTCGACTTCGTCTTTCGGGATATCGAAGACGAGCTCATCATGCACTTGGAGTATCATAGAGCCACGGAGTTTCTTCTCGCGAACTTTCGCATCTATATCGAGCATCGCTATCTTGAGCATATCTGCAGCAGTCCCCTGAATCGGCATATTGATGGCTTCCCTTTCGGCGATCGACTTAGCCATCTTATTGGCATCATTGAGCCCCGGGATATAGCGTCTTCGACCGAAAGCCGTCTCGACATATCCGAGCAC
Organism: Candidatus Altimarinota bacterium; assembly: GCA_043770315.1. Lineage (GTDB taxonomy): Bacteria > Patescibacteriota > Gracilibacteria > BD1-5 > UBA2023 > JAGOMW01. Next base: position 21,244 of record JAYVIJ010000058.1, read on the forward strand.
TCGACCATCTTCGAGGATCGACTCATAGTAGTTTTTCACTCCTGGATATTTCGCATAGAAAGCTTCGATATATTTCGTCGCTTCCCATGGAGGTGCTCCGAGTGTTTTCGCAAGACCAAATCCTGTGATCCCATAGATCACTCCGAAATTCACCGTCTTCGCTATACGTCTCTGCTCCCCTGATATCTCGCTCACATCAGGAAAGAGGAACTTCGCAGTACGAGCATGGATATCTTCACCTTGCTCAAATGCATCGAGGAGAGATCGATCCTGTGAGAGCCAAGCGAGGACTCGGATCTCGATCTGTGAATAGTCCGCTACGAGGAAGATATTTCCTTCACTTGGGATGAAGCAGGACTTAATCTCACTCGCATATCCGATCCCCGTCGGGATATTCTGGAGATTGGGATCATTGGAGCTCATACGTCAGGTCGCCGCACCGAGCTGACCATAGGTCGTATGGACTCGGTGTGACTTCTTGTCTGCTACCTTCAGGAGTGACTCGACATAGGTAGACTGGAGCTTTGAGAGCGTGCGATGCTCGATGATGAGTCGCGCGACATCGTACTCTTTTGCGATCTCTTCGAGGACTTCGGTATCGACGGAGTATCCTGTCTTATTTTTCTTCGTGGGTTTGATCCCGAGCTTCCCGAAGAGGATCTCGGCGACTTGTTTCGGAGAGTTGAGATTGAAAAATTCTCCTGTCACCTCATAGACCTCCGTCTCACATGCCTTGATCCCCGCACGGATCCGCTCACCTATTTCTGCGAGCTTCACGGTATCGAGGACGACCCCCTTCACTTCCATCTCAGCGAGGATCGGCAGGAGACGAGACTCTACTTCGAAGATATATTTACTCCCCTCTCTTTGCTCTTTCCCTTCTTCACTCTGCATCTTCGCCTCATAGGCTTGCATGAGTGTGATCTTCCCTTCAGGAGTGCCATCCCAGGTATAGCTAGTCTCTCGTTCCATGAACTCAGCGAAACTTCCCCGAGAGAGAGAATTCGTGAGACCTGAGGCGATGCGGATGTCGTGGAAAGTAGGCATAGATTATTTTTTAGTATAGGGTAATTTTACAGTTGTTTCGTATCAAAATACTAGCATACTTATTGAATTGATACATTCATACATTTTATTTGCCGAACTCTCTAAATATTCTTGTGTTATTTCTTTTCTTGATAATTCTCATTTACTTATAGATTCTAGGAAAAATAGCCTATTTGAAAAGTCATACACAAGATTTCAGTGAGCAAAAATATTCCTTATTTCAATGCAATTTTTAATAGAAGTTATGATCGTTTTATTATAAAAATCTTTTGTTTTTGAACTTCTTTCAGTAATTTCCCTTAGAATTTTCCATTTTGAATCAAAAGTTAAACCTCAACCTTTCATTATTATATTTTGAAATAATTCGGAGTTAATATCTTGAGTATCAAATAATATATACGTAATAGAATTATCTATAAAATCCTCAATTGATATTGCGGTTGAAATAATTCATCATCTAATATTGGTAATTGCTTGTATTTGACTTACAAATTCTTCAGAAGAGAAATATTCTTTTTCATGAGGATTTCAATTAATAATATTTACTGATATTCAGTTGGTTCAAATTATATGAAATCATTTATCCATATATAGATTATATAATCTTGGAGTATTTTTCCAACTTCTTTTTCTCCCTTTTTGACACTCCTTCCCTTTTCTCTATACTTTCTTCATGTACCCTATCCCCCCACAGGAACATCTCGTAGAGAATAAAACCTGCAAACAATGTAGTACCACTTTCCCGATCACGGACAAGGATATGGATTTCTATGCGAAGGTATCACCGAAGTTCACCTCTCCTTTAGGAGAGTGGTCAGGGGTGAGGTCGTATCTCATCCCTCCTCCGACACTCTGTCCTGACTGTCGAGCACAGAGACGGCTCTCGTGGAGAAATGAGCGAAAACTCTACAAGAGAAAGTGTGATGCGACCGGAAAAGATATCATCTCAGTGTACTCCTCTGCTTCTCCATTTACCGTGTATGAACAGGACTACTGGTGGAGTGATAAGTGGGATCCGATGAGTTATGGGAGAGAGTTCGACT
>JAYVIJ010000059.1:0-7891 GCA_043770315.1 Candidatus Altimarinota bacterium
CGAACATTATCAGCACTTTCAGCAGATCTTGATTCTCTTGAGTTTAGGATTGTTCCAGATGCTTCATGAACGGCAGGCTATGTGCAATCACAAGTTGCCCACTATCTCGATGGGACAAAAGAGGAAGTGGTATTATGAGGTCTTAGTGTGAATTTTCCAAATCCGTTTCTTGATTTCTCATTGAGGTATTGGAAAAAAGGTGAATATCTCCTGAATGCAACCTGTAAATATCCACAAAAATAATAATTATACATAGAATATCTGTATATAAAAGAGACAAAGTCGAAAATAGTCTTGCCATAAGGCGAGATTTTTTATAATACATTCTCTTCTTAATTTTTTCCACTATGACTCCTACTGAACCATGACGGTGATGTTCCCAATTTTCTCTCGAAGACTTTCTCACAAAAGATGAGATAGCATCACTCGAGAATATACAATCCCAAAATCCAAAACCCACTTTGTATTTATTTCGTCATCGTATCAGTGAGAACTATAGACGACTTAATGGGCTCTATCCCGACACCGAGATATTCTATGCCGTAAAGGCTTGTCCACATCCGAAGATCCTGGAATCTCTGATTGCTGAAGGATCATGTTTTGATGTGGCATCTGTGTATGAGCTCGATCGTGTACTTTCTCTTGGCTGTACTCCAGATCGTTTGAGTTATGGAAATACGATCAAGAAAGAAAAAGATATCGCCTACGCATTTAGTAAAGGAATCCGTATGTTTGCGACTGATTCGGATGAAGATGTCGAGAAGCTTGCACGGAGTGCTCCTGGTGCACGAGTATATTTCCGTATATTGACTCCTGCTTATGCAGCAGACTGGCCACTTTCGAAGAAATTCGGTGCTGAGAAGCATGTCGCGATACGACTTGCAGAAAAGGCTCGTGATCTCGGACTTATACCCTATGGAGTATCATTTCATGTGGGTTCTCAGCAGCGTGCTGTCGAAGCATGGGATGCTGCCCTCGATGGTGCGAAGACTATATTCGATGTCCTTAGAGAAAAGGGAATTGAGCTTCAGATGGTGAATCTCGGCGGCGGACTTCCGACTCCTTATATTTCTGAGCTTCCATCCGAAGCTGAGTATCAACAGTCGATCCATGATTCGATGAAGCGATATTTCGGTGATCGGAAAGTCCGATTTCTTCAGGAGCCAGGACGTTCACTTGCTGGAAATATCGGAGTGATCGTCTCAGAGGTGGTCCTTGTCTCAAAGAAATCAGATCTTCCTCATGAGCCTCGCTGGGTCTATATTGATCTTGGGATATTTTCAGGACTTCCAGAGACACTCGATGAATCGATCAAATATCCATTCGTCACTTCAAAATCAGGAGATACTGGGCCAGTCATACTTGCTGGACCGACCTGTGATAGTGCGGATATCCTCTATGAAGACTATCGATATGAGTTTCCGCTTTCACTTATGGCTGGAGATACTATATATATCATGTCGACAGGTGCGTATACCCAGAGCTATAGTGCGATAGAGTTTAATGGATTCCCCCCGCTACAGACTGTCGTTATAGAATAATACGTATGAGAATTGATTTTTTATAAAAAATAGGTATTATCATCTCTATGAATAAATCTACTCGAATTATCATGATTGCTATAATCTCTTTGTAACAGAAGGAGGAGTTTTCGAGTAAACACCCCTTCATAATTGAACGGGGTGTTTTTTAAAATCTTATTATTATGACTGAACGATTTACTCTCACTTTCAAAGCAGAAAAACCACACCCGATGGAAAAACAAAAAACTCTTCTTCTTTCCAAGAAAGTACGAGATGGATATCTTTCCATTTGGCCTACTGGAGGGAGGCTTTATCTCTCCCAAATGATTATGATATCCACTGATGGTAAACATATGGTAGTTATACGTTCAGGGATAGACTCAGAGAGATACAAGTATTATAAGGATGCATGATATCATCTCGTGAATGGAACCATCCCACAATAAAATCCCTCAGTTTGAGGGATTTTATTGTTCTTTTAATGTTATTATATCGGTTTTGCTTTTGTAGAAGTTGACGTTCCTGTTTTCGTTTTTGAAGTGGTTGTTTGAGTTGCTGGAGTGGTGGTTTTTGGTTTTGTCGGAGAAAGCTCTATCCCATTAGGAAGGACATCTTTGAGGTTTTTTATGAGAGTATCTTTATTTTCTTCCATGATCGACTGTGTCTGTTCCATGATTACGGGTTTCAATATCGAAAATATAGTTCCGAATATCTGAGTCGGATAGAGATAGAGAAGTACGAGAATTCATCATAGAAAAAATCACTTAAAAACTCTATACCACAGAGCTCGTTTTTGGCGAGATTCTTGCTCTTTCAGCATGTGATACATATAAGTCAGTTTTTGCTCATTGGAGAGATCAGGGAGAGGAGTCATAGAAAGAGAGTTAGAAATCAATTTTTTTAGAGGAATATAACTATTGATTTATTCCTGAAGGTGAAGTATTTTCTATTTCAGTATTTTGGGCAACAGTATCCATATAAGCCACGACACCTATGGTGACAAATGATGCTATCAGGGCGATGATAGTAATAATAATAATAATTTTGCGCATAAACGAGAGAGGGGAAAGTTAAAATTTATAGTATGGATTATTTCGAAGGAATTTCAATAGGAGAAGGCATATCATCTATGGGCATTTCTCTAAATGGATCTTCTTGTGGGGATAGTGCAGTGATCTCATCTGCAAAATCTTTAAAGTTCTTAGTATCTTTGGGAGGAGTGATAGTTCCAGACCATGGTTCACGTTTTCCTGTGATACTGATTTCTGCACGAGATCGTATCTTCGGATCTTCCGGACTCTCGACGTCTACAAGAAGAGTGAATTCTTCCTTCTTTGCGGTGAGACCGATATTTGCAGAAACAAGAGTTGCATCACCTGATTTTGCGAGGAGTGGACCACGAAGTACTCCATCAGCAGCTGGAGTGAGATCAAGAGTCAAGCTACTTCCCATCATTGCCCCAGTAACGTGAAGTTCAGAGAGCCCCATATTTTTATCAACCTTGCCTTTCCAAGTGATATTTCCGATTCCAGCATTGAGTTTGCCATCGAATGTGCCATCAGCATTAGAGAGATGTTCCAGTGTTACGGTAATTCCCTGAGTAGGCGCTGTCAATGTCATATTGATAGAGTTTACTCTCTTTCCATCCTTTTTTATCGTGCTTTCGAGTCGAGCCATTTCCTCCCCACCTTCTACAAATATCGCAGAGCTCACATATCATGTTTCAGTCTTCTTATTGGAAATATTGAGAGCATTTCCTGATGAACTGAAAGAAATAAGTGTAGAATCCTTTGATTCATCCAGCATGAGTCGCATAGGGGTACCACTTCCAGAGACGAGAGTTCCATCGAATACCATACGTTTTTTATCAGCGGAATCAAGTCCAAGAGTACCCACTACACTCAGGTCGGCAAGAGATGTTTCGAGATCTTTTTTTGCTTCTTGACTCATATCTTTCCCTGTGGCTTCACGAGTGAATTCTCACATCATTGCTATGATATTTTCTTTTGCGAGAGTGACTTCATAATTATGGAGTGATCCATTCATTCCAAGATCTTTTTGCTCTTTCCAGAGAGGATATTTCACAAGGTATCTTTCTATGTCACTGAGGGTGAGGCTTGAGAGTTTTTGTGAGAGCTTATATGCGAGAATATCTTCTTCTGATGCACCAGAAAGTGTATCACTCATTTCATCTTTTTTGAGAGAAAGCCAGGTATTCTTATACTTCTCTATGACAGTCACGATTGCTTCGTCCATAAGTCATATCTCTTTGAGATCTTCGTATCGGAAAAATGCATCTCCACCGCTTGTGATCATCGCAATTTCTTTTGCCACGAGAGATCCTGAAGCAAGGAATGTCGCATACGATGCTTTCGGATTCATGAAATTTATCTCGACATCTTGTCATCGTACTTTTGCATCATAAGTCGTTGATATAGCACCACTGAGGATCATAGGAACATCAGCGAGCATGCGAATTGAACCTGCAGTTTTATAGGATTCCATATACCCTATGTCTTTTGCTATCTCACGGATTGATCCGATACTTTCTTTTACGTGTGATTGGTACATTCAGATGAAGTCAGTTTTTGGGGCTTCTTGTTTGACGCCGCAACCCCCAAGAATGACTAAAGGAAGTATAATGAGAAATATTTTTTTATGAAACATAGATATAAATAGTAAATAATAACACCAGTATAGAAAGGAACTACATCTTATCAAGAAAAAAATCGTCTCTGTAGAGACGATTTTTTTTATTTATGTATTATTAATTTAATAGTATATATTCTTTTCCAGATCATTTTTGTATAAAAGTATATGGACTGATAAGATCTTCACTTGAAAGATCGTCTAGAGATTTTACAGAATTTCCACCTTTTGGGGATTCCATAGTGACTCAGAGGATATAATGAGAAATATTATTTTCATCTACGTATGACTTATAGGCGTAGGTCATGCTATTTGTTCCATTACATCATGAAGAAATATGTCCAATAGGGTCTGTGGGGATGCCTTTGGGGAGGTAATTTTTAATAAGAGCATCTTTCGGAATGCATCATGATGGATCGGATTCTGGATAGACTTCTTTGTCACTATAATATGCTCACAGAGCAGTAGCAATCATATTCAGATGAGATATGCGTGCTGTATCGCGAGATCTTTCGAGATAGCCATTCATCATAGGGAACATAGCAGCTGAGATTGTTCACATTCAGGCAAGAAGGATCATGATTGATCATTCTATAAAGAGGAATCATTTTTTTGAAGAGTACATATACAAAAAAGAGGAGTTAGTTTTTAGAGATCAGTAAATTCCAGATCTCCGCTAGGCGTATTGTTTGAGGAAATTGGATTTGGAAGGGGAGTATATTTCTGAGCTTTTTTTCGACTCTTTTGGATGATCGGAGAGAGTGATTCAGCATTTTCTGGCTCTATGACTTTTGCATCTTTATCCCATCTGAGATCTGTGAAGTTATGAAATTCGAAAAATGAAGGAGTATCCATTCCTACGAAAGTCGTATCAAGTCGAATATCGAAATTCTTTGGAATCTTTCGTAGTGTAAGTATTCCACTTGATGTTTCAGATCCTTGCATACTGAAGATGTAGGGTCAGCTCACACTATCATCTTTTTTAGTGAGATCGATATCGAGTCCAGCAAAAGGGGAAGTTCATTTGATATGGAAATCTGTGAGTACTTCTTCTTCTATTTTACCATTCCATCATATGAGTCCTACAGGAAGCTGAAGTTTTCCTTCCCACGATCCATCATCATTTTTTTTGTGTTCGAAAGAGGCTGAAAATCATTTTGCTTGGAGATTAATTTTTATGTGATTCTTTTTGAGACTTCCATCTCCATCCAGATTTCCAGAAGGAGTTTTGATCTTGAGAGTGAAGCTATCGTCTTCATTTCTTTCATATCCAAGTGAGAGAGTATCTTTCGGAAGATCTGGAAGAGTGAGCGTTCCGGTCAAGGCTGTGAGTTTCCCACTTCAGTAGACTCATGAAATATTTATAATATCAGAGAATTTTTCCCCTTGAGATTGATTCATCGCATAGGCAAATGCTCCATCAGATTTCTGATATTGCAGACTTGCTGACGTAGTGCTTTCATTATTGGGATCAAAGAATACGATATTCGCATCAATATTTTCAGGCTTGAAAATCCCCGCATATTCTATAATATTTTTAGTTTTTTCTCCATTTGTAAGTGAGAGTATATATCGAGATCGTTCACCATCCTTATGAGTATAGGTAGAGCTAAGTGATCCACTCACATAGTCTGCCTTTACAATAAAATTCTCAGGAATGGATTGTACTTGTATATGAATCGGAGTATCAGATGATCATGAAGCAGTGAGCGTGAGTTTTAGTGAGAAATATATCGGATCTTTTGTCGATACTCGAAGTTCTCCTTCGCTTGTAATTCCAGAAAGAAATTTTTCGAGCTCATTCATAATATTTTCTGAGATACCAGTTCCACTATATTGGAGAGAAATGCTTTCTGCGAGTTCAGTTATCGCTTTTGATGAAACGGTGATGGGATAGACATATTCAGTTCCGACGATACTTCATGAAGAAGTAGGAATGATAATTGGTGTTTTTTCTAAAAGAGGAAGGATCGTATCAGTTCTGTTTTTTGCGAAATCTTGGATGAATGCTGTATATCCAGTAATAAAATTCCCAAAATCACCTCATAGACTGACATCATTTGCAAGAGAACTCGACATCATATCTATATAATCCAATACCCACCATTTTCCCATATAAGTTTTGATTTCTTCAAAGTCTTTGAGGGTAGAATCTGGAAGTCATGCGATATCTAAAGCCTCAAGGAGACCGTAGTAACGAGATTTTTCGGTATTTGCTACAAGTTGTCATCTGACATCTCGAAATTCGATAGTTTTACCATTTGTATCTGTCACAGCTCCTGTGAGCGACATTTTTGCTGAGAATTTTCTATATGTTTCTCTTGCTGCATCAGCGCTAATCGAGATATCACCTGATGTTTTTTTGGGGATATTAAAGGCAATTCGTACGAGAGAGGTATCATATCAGCTTGGATAAAACGTATCATACCATGAATTTAGATGAGAGAGCATTCCCGAAGCATTCATACTCAGAGTACTTCGAAGGATACGTGCATAATTTGACTCAAATGTCTCTATTTTGGCAGGAGGTATTTCTGGAGTCGGTGGAGTAGATATAGGCTCGCTGGTTCCACAACTAGAAAGAAAAATACAGAAAGAAAAAATGAATATTTTTTTAAGCATGGTAAGAAAAAGAAAATACAGATAATTCTATCATATCCTATATCAAAAAAAAATGCGAGTTTTCGACTTTGTTTTTTTCCTATTTTCCATATTCTTATTCTCGATTTAATTTCTAAACGCTACTTCTATGGCAAATATCGATCATCTACCGAGCAAATATATGCTCAATCTTCTTCATGTGCTTCCTGCTTTTGCTGACATAGAAAAACTCCGCATACATGCAATCATAGAATTGAATTCTATGACGATTAATAAATATGAGATTATAACAGAAAGTGGACAACTTAAGCTTGATCGTGTCGGGTATTCATCTCTTTCGTATCCTTTTGCATACGGTGCCATACCTTGTACATGGGATGAAGATGGAGATCCACTTGATGTCGAGATTGTCGGGGTTACTGAGCCACTTATTCCAGGATCTATCGCAGAAATTCGCATTATTGGAATTATGAAGTTCGATGACGGAGGTGAAGTCGATGATAAAGTCATAGGAGTACTTGCTGATGATAAGCGGATGGATCATATTACACATTATTCTCAGCTCTGAGCTCACTGGGAGAAAGAGACGACCTACTACTGGGAACATTATAAAGATTTGAAAAAGCCAGGAACTTGTAAAGTAAATGGATTTTTCGATGCGACTGAGGCAATCAAGATCATAAAGGAATGTGAAGAACGATATGAGAAAGTATACAAGCCGAAGTTTGATTAATATTATTAATATGTTATTATAGGTGCAACTCCATCTTTATTAGGAAGTAAAATGCGACTCATTCGAATTATTCTGATTGGCTTACTTGTTATCTTCCTCTTGTTTTGGGGGTTTCCATTATTGGTCTTCGGAATGATCATGATGCCAACACCGCTTGGACAAATCATTCTCGGGATCTTGGTGGTACTCGTCATACTCATAAAAGTCCTATGAGTATGACGTCAAAAGAAGAGCGGCTTGTCCGCTCTTCCACTTTCTTAATACACTATTATTTCTCTAAGTATATGAAGTATACGGTATGCATTCCTATACTGTTACTGATTCTTGCGATACTCCTTGCTTATTTTTCATGAAATGATAAAGCAGTATTCTTGGTTCTTTTTTT
>JAYVIJ010000060.1:0-22705 GCA_043770315.1 Candidatus Altimarinota bacterium
ATCAGGATATTCATCTCCGCAGCATATTCAAGAGGAAGCTCTTTCATGAGTGGTGAGATAAATCCACGGACGATCAGTGTCTTCGCTTCATCTTCAGGGATACCATGTGACTGAAGATAAAAGAGGACATCTTCATTGATTTTTCCGACACTCGCTTCATGTGCGACGAGTGCATCATCCGTCGCGACTCGGATATCAGGTATAGTATCTGATCGAGAATCTCAGTCGAGGATGAGCCCATCGCAGTCGATCTTTGCGACCGCACCTGTGGCGGATTTTTTGATATCCAGAAGTCCTCTATAGGTCGATATTCCTCATCGTTTTGAAAGACTCTTCGAAATCACTTCACTTGAGGTATTTTTTCCTATATGGATGACTTTTGCACCCGTATCCGTATTTTGTCCAGCATTTGCGAAGGCAATACCGAAGTGGAGTGCTTTTGAGTTATCTCACTTGAGTACAGAACACGGATAAAGCATAGTGACACCTGATCCGAGATTGCCTCATACCCACTCGATAGATCCCCCTTCTTCGACGATCGCTCGTTTCGTATTCAAGTTATAAGTATCGACGGACCAATTCTCGACGGAGGAGTATCGCATTTTCGCATCTTTCCCGACATATATCTCGACACATCCAGCATGGAGACTCGAAGTCCCATATTTCGGCGCGCTACATCATTCGATATAGTGAGCCTCTGCTTCATCTTCGATGACGATAAGAGTATGCTCGAATTGTCCTCCTGCCTTCACATTCATCCGGAAATATGCCTGAAGAGGATCAGCAATTTTGACTCACTTCGGGATATAGAGAAAAGTCCCTCCACTCCATACCGCACCATGAAGAGCTGCAAACATATGATCTGTCATAGGTACTGCTTTCATAAAGTGTGAACGTACAATATCTTCATATTTATGGATGGCGACTGACATATCTTCAAATATGACTCCTTGATCCTGGAGTTCTTGTCTGAGGCTATGATAGACCACTTCACTATCATACTGCGCTCACACACCTGCAAGCATTTTTCTCTCCGCTTCTGGGATACCGAGTCGATCGAACGTCTTCTTGATCGCATCAGGAACTTCATCCCAAGATTTTGAATCCCCTCAGCCTTCCGCTTTCGCAAAATAATAAATACTCTCAAGGTCAAGTGCCTCAAGTGATGGTCCCCATGTCGGTTTCGTAAAAGCACGGTATTTTTCGAGAGATTTGAGACGATGATCCAGCATCCAAGATGGCTCTTCATTCGAGAGTGAAATCTGACGGACTACAGACTCATCGAGTCCGACCTTCGCCATCTGCGAATAGACGATACTATCACTCCCGTCGAGTGTCGCTCGCGATATATCCCCGAAAGCTTGTATGTCGTCTTGATTTTGTGAGGTCATATGAAATATTATTAAAATCCTTTCTGTCTGACGTCGTCTATGAGTTCTTGTCCGCCATGGCGATCTATTTGTCAAGACTTCATTATTATCACTCTATCGACCTTTATAGAGTCGAGAAGATGAAAATTATGAGAAATAATAATAACAAGCTTCGACATACTTCGCCATTTTTCTATCTGCCTCCCGAGGATATCTATAGCACCGATATCGAGACCCGCGTCGATCTCATCGAGAAATATACATGTAGGATCAAGAAGGGCGATCTGGAGCATCTCTATACGTCGCTTTTCTCCTCCCGAGAATCATACATAGAGATCCCGATCGAGAAACTTCGCATCGAGTCCATATTCTGGAAGCATTTTTTCTACCATCCTCCGAAAGATAAATGGAGTAGGAGCCTTCATATCTGGATTCTGGAGCGTGAAATGATGCGTATATATCGTACGAAGGTATTCGAGAAGCCGAATACCTGGGATCTCAGGAACATTCTGAAATGACAGAAACATCCCACGATTTGCGAGAAGATCGGGGGAGAGATCGGATATACTTTCCCCGCTGAGCATGAGTGATCCTGCCACCTCATAACGAGGATGATGGAAGAGGGCAAATGCAAGGGAAGACTTCCCACTCCCATTCTCTCAAAGGATTGCATAGATTGATCCATTTTCGAAGGTATAGGAGAGATCATGGATGATCTCTTTTTCTCATACAGATACGGATATGTGGTCGAGTGATAACATGGGTGTATAATAAGAATCATTCTCAAAAAAGCAAGAAAAATCCCCATTCTTATGGGGATTTTTCTTAAGATTTACATTAAAATGGGAAAGAATTTTTAGAAGAGGCACATCTTGTCATCCCCCGAATTAGAAGGCATCTCTCGGTTATCTCCTCTTGTAGGAGTATGTCGATATTCAAAGAAGATGTATGAAAAAAGTGCATATTCTAAACACCAAAAATCCCACCAAAAAGGTGGGATCATGGAATGATCATCGTGAGATGATTATTGAGCGGTAACGTTAGAGTATTCCTCTGTAGTAGCACCGTTGTAAGTAAGAGCGAGGACTTCACCAAGAAGATCTGTAGGATCTACGAAGTTAGAGTCAACGAGTACTTCATATGAGTATGAAGAACCATTCTTACTGATTGTAGGAGGAGTCACAAGCATAAGATTAGCTGCAACACCAGGAACACCACCAGTACCAGTACTTGTAGTTGCCTCAGGACAAGTAGATGCACTTGAACCTTCAGAACGAAGACAGTAGACAGCAGTATAAGTAGAGTTGTTTACAGCAACTGGCTTGACACGGACCTTAAGAGCATTAAGAGTAATGTCAGACTCAGAAGAGACATTAGTAACCTTTACAAGGAATACCTTTGCAGACTTCTTAGTGATAGAGACAGTTGGAGGGATAACACCGACTACATAGTCAGTAGTAGATACTGATGCGAGAACTCCTGGATTTGGAGTAGCAGCACCACCTGAAGCCTTATCTACAGTATTGAGCATGACAGCAAGATCGATACGTTTACCGTGTTCTGTATTAGAGAATCCAGTAGTCGTAGCAACGACCTTGAAGTTACGAGTAGAATCTTTCATCACCTCAGCTGACATACTATCAAAGACGATAGAACCTGTGCTTACAGTGACAGTAGCAGAAACTTGAGAGTTGGTAGCAACATCGACAAGCTTGACACTGTTTGAAGAGATGATAGTCGTCCAGTCAGTTACTACACCACTACCACCAGCGAGAGCGCCGTTAGTAAGAGTAAGTTTGCGAACTGTGACATTCTCAGCTTCAGAACCTACACCAAATCGTCCAATTTCTATATCAGCACTAGAGTATACTGTACGAGCAGATGCTGGAGCAGTAGTAGCGTTCTTAAGAACAACTGTACCATTCTTTACTGTGACCTTATCACCAGCTTGAGACTTAGTAACAGGTGAGACATTACCGTTAGAAACGTTCTTTACCTCAGCGATAGAGAATGTACCTACGTAATCTTGTGGAACGCTAGCTGCATTTGAACGAACATTTGCAACGACACGGATAGTGACAGGTACACCTGGCTCGACACGGAATCGGTCAGCCGTAGCTGTCCAAGTACGTTCAGCAGTAGCAAGAGTAGTAGCGACGATCTCATAGTCTACACCATTGATGTATACTGTGACTTTATTGTCTGAGAAGTCAGCGAATCCACTTGCAGAACCTGTAGTAAGCTTAAACTTAAAGTTTGATACATCGAATGAAGCATCAGACGTGACAGTAGCGTTGTAGAGATCTACAGAAGTACCAGGAGCTACAGTACGAGTACCAGTAGAGCTCTTAGTAATAGTAAGATCAACTGCAGAAAGAGTAAGAGTAGCTGTAGCTGAAGGGTTTGCACCATTTACAGTCATAGCATATCCTGTAGTCTTCTCAGTACCAGAGACATCTGTACTTGCATCGACACGGAATGTCGTAGTAGAAGAAGCTCCTACGTAGACGATATCACTGCGAAGTTCGATAGAAGCTTGCTCACCAGAAAGACGAGCAATATTAAGACCAGTGACCATTACCTTGTCAGTAGTGACAGATACAGATCCGACCTTAGTACCTTTGAAGTACGCAGATACATTTGAAAGTACCTTTGTATAATCTTCACCAGCTCCCTTAGTAAGAGTGAATCCAGCTATAGTACCTTCCTTTCCAGGAGTAAGTTTTACTGTAGCAAAGAGTTGGTTTGACTTACCAGAAGTTACAGATGAAGTAGTGATACTATCAAGTGTAAGAGATGAAACTGAGTAAGAAGTAGTGTTAAGAAGTCCGAGAGTTACTGGAGTACCAGAGACAGTCGCACCATTAAGAGCATTTACTGTAGTAACTGCAAATTGGTGTTGGCTGTTTGATAATCCATTAAGACTTACGAGGACATCCATCATTACAGAAGTACCTGCCTTGAGGACAAGTGCATTTGTAAGCTTGAGGGTAGCAGTCTGAGATGAAGTACTGAGAGTACGAGAGTCTGATACATTTGTACCATTCTGAGCAAGTACTACTGCAGAGATATCAGCGACTGGTCCAAGACCTGAACGAGTAACGACAACTGAAGAAACAGTGACGTCTGCAGCACCAGCAGTAAGCTTAACTGTACCTACCTTCACTGAAGAAGCGTTCATAGGAACATACTGAGCCATAGCCTGTCCTTCAAGAGCGACAGAGAGAGCGCCAGCAACTACGACACCAGTACCAGTAGTACCAGTTCCTGTAGGAGGAGTAGTGTCAACTGGAGGAGTAGAATCTACATCGAGACCAGCACATACGACAGCAACCTTAAATGCTTCACCACGAGATGATGATGCATTTGGGCGGAAGTACATAGCAGGAGAGACACATCCGATTTCGTTAGCACGGTTTACATAACCACGAAGGTCACCAAGACCGTCAAGATCCATGTATCCAGCATCGACATCAGAACCAGTTTCACCGAGAGCACCGAGGATCATTTTGACCATTTCAGCACGAGTGATATTAGCAGAAGGACGGAAAGTTGCAGAAGCTGTAGATACGACACCTGCATCAGCAAGAGCCTCTACATATCCACAAAGATCTCCGAGACCAGCACCGACGTCACTATAGACATCACCAGAACAAGCCGTAGCCTCGATACCACCGAGATTAGCGACCACCTTTGCGATTTCCGCGCGGGTAATATTGTTACCAAGACGGTATCCAGCTTCAGTAGTCTGAGCTGAGATAACGCTGTTATCAGCAAGAACTTCAGCGTAGGTAAGGAACTCAGAAGCAGCAGAAACAAGTGAAGCACTTGTAGAAACCGCGACGAGAGTCGCTACACCCACTACAGAAGTAAGCTTCGTAAGGAAGTTACTCATAAATATATATGGGTAAAAAAGTAAAAAATGCGGATATCTCCGCGGGCGGGGACCATTTTGACAATCATGGTCAGTGATCATCGGGTGATAACTTCTGGTCAGGAAGTTATCGCCTTTCTCACTTACGTGAGAGAGGTTAAAGCTTTAACCTCAAGTTATTTGCATAACGAGAGGAATTGATCTCTGTTTGTCATTCCTGAATATTCAGGAATCCCGATCCTGAGGCAAGCTCAGAATGACAGAAGTCAATTCCTCCCCTTATACAGTGATCATGAGTGACCAAAGCAGAGGAAAATGATGTTAAAGAACATCCGCAAAGACAATCGTCCTGCAAAATACGCGAGTAATAATATGAAAACAGGGGGGGAAAGTCAAATGAAAGTACATCCTCTTCACCATATTTTCACAACAAAAAATATGGGGAATAGTATTAATAAAATATGCAAGTATAAAGTTTTCTATTCCTGAAGGCAAAAAACGGGAAAATAGAGAAAAATAAATTCCTTTTTTTAAAAAAACACCTACAATGAGTCTGTCATTCGGAAAAAGCAGCATACTACAGACGTTATAACTCAGAAAACACCAAAGAATACTCCTATATAATATAACTAAAACATACTCTCCTCATCGGGCTTCTCTCCGAATGCTGGTTTCTTAGTCTTCAATAACTTCAGATATATGTCTATAAACGTTCTCATAAGTCTCATCCTTGGATGAGTATTTGGTGGTAGTATTCTCTATTTTTTTCAGGGTCGAAAAAATACAGAAGTCGCAAATGCACTCATAAAATCCGCGGAAGAAAAAGCAAAAATGATCGTCTCTCGTGCCGAAGAAACTCGTGATACAGCAAAACGGGAGGTAGAAGAAGCAAAAAATGACCTTAAAGATAGAAAAGATCAGGTTTTACAAAGTGAGGAACGTCTATTAGAAAAAGAAAATCGCATCGATCAAAAGTCAGAAGAAATCGATAAGAAAAAAGATGCTCTCAGTACGAAAGAAAAGGAACTCGATGAAAAACTCGAAGAAGCGGAGAAAAAATCTCGAGAGCTGGAAGGAAAACTCGAAGAAATGGCAAAACTCTCACAAGAAGATGCCAAAGAGATGCTTATGAGTTATACTGAGGAGCGGTATGAAAAAGATATTCTCTGACTTCTCGAAAAAAAGAAGAAAGATCTCAAATCCCGAGAAGCTGACATAAGTAGAGAAATTTTGATAAAGAGTATGCAGCAGTATGCTGGAGAAGTCTGTGGGGAGACTACTCAGACACTTGTGACCCTTGAAAGTGATGATCTCAAAGGCAAGCTTATCGGAAAAGAAGGTCGAAATATTATCGCATTCGAAAAAGCGACGTGAGTCTCCCTTATCATCGACGATGCACCTGATACGGTTTTTCTCTCAAGCTTTGATCTGTTTCGTCGTTATATCGCCAAAAAATCTCTCGAAGATCTTATAGAAGATAAGCGCATACAACCTGCTCGTATAGAAGAAATCGTAGAAAAAAACCAACAAGAAGCAGATAGGCTCATCACCGATCTCGGAAGAAAGACGGTGGAAGAAATGGGGATTATCGGTATACCTGACGAGATTATGCCACTTATCGGAAAGTTCCGATTCCGTACGAGCTATGGACAAAATATCCTGATGCACTCCAAGGAAGTAGCATATATCGCTGAAGCTATCGCAAAACTCATCGGTGCAGATCCTGTACTCGCACTCAAATGAGGACTTCTTCACGATCTCTGAAAAGCGATGGATCACGATATCGAGGGGACTCATCCTGAGATCGGTGGACGTATAGCCCGGAAATATGGACTTGATGAAAAGATCGTCAATATCATCGAAGGACACCATGATGATGTGCCTCAGATCTGTATCGAAACGAAGATTGTACAGATTGCTGACGCAATATCTGCAGTACGACCAGGGGCACGTCGCATGAACGTAGAAGACTATATCAAGCGCATTCAAGAAATGGAGAATATCGCCATGGGATTTTCATGAGTCAATAAAGCATATGCACTCTCTGCAGGACGTGAAATCCGAGTATTTGTCGATGCAGATACTATGACTGATATCAATGCGAGCAAAGTAGCACAAGAAATAGCATGACAGATAGAAGCAAATTGTAATTATCCATGAGAAATTAAAGTAATCGTATTCCGTGAAAAAAGAATTGTAGAATATGCGAAATAATCATAAAATGTATTATAGATTTTAGTATTTAAACCTGTTGCATGTACCCTACTTTAGAAATCTTCTCAGTCAGGTTTTATACTTTTGGTTTTATTGTTGCATGTACATGGCTTTTATTTTTTGTACTTCTTCATCGTTTTTCCCTTCAGAGAGGACTTCTTCGCCCTATATTCTCAGATATAATCACCTTTACTCTCTCGATATTCTTTTTCGCTCGAGTATTTCACATTCTTCGGGATTGGCTGGATGAGAAGTTCATTCTTATGGAACTCCTTGAGGGCAGAGTGGGAGAATTTTTGAAATTATTTTTCATTCCCCAAAATTATCTCTTTTCACTCTTTGGTGCTATAGTAGGATTTATCCTTATATTTATCATTAAGACACATACTCTGAGAAAAGACCGAAACCGATATATCGATGCTATTGTACTTGCATTTCTTTCTTCAAGTTTGCTGGGATACTTTTGAGCACTCCTTGGTGGACAAATATATGGTATACCTTTCTCCTCGCCCGTCTCTATAGTCTATGACCATGCTGACAGCATCGTGAAAGACCGTGCGCCTCTTTTCCCTCTCGCATTTTTTTATATCATCATTACCGGTGCTATACTCTTTGGGATACAAAAATTTAATTCTCAAAAAACACTTCCTGATGGATTTATAGGCTATATAGGTATTGGGGCATTCTCGCTTATGATTTTTCTCTGAGAGTTTCTCGATGGTGCAAGAAAAGATATCTTTTATGACTTCTTCTCATTGAGCTTGAACCAGTTATGAGCTCTTTTTGGACTCATTTTTGCAATTTTATGACTGCTTCGTCTCATCCAAAAAAGAATATAAAAAATGCGCGAGCGCTCTTTTTAGTATTTTGTGGAAGTTATATCCTCGGGGATATTATTGGGTGTCTTAGGGAAAGCGTATACCTCGGAATCATTGTATCATCTCTTATTCTTGGGTATCTTTTTATACAAGAATATCGGCGTACATTTCTTTCGCTCCTTTTAGGAATAAGCATGGGTTTCTCCTTTTGACAATCAGCTATTATGCATCAAGAAAAGATGTATAGAGAGCTTTCTTGAATCACACAAAATTTTACCCTTCGTGGTAATATCCAAGCAACCGTACAAGGTCTCATGTTTCAAAAAGAACGAAGCAAGGTATTTCTCGTAAATATCGACAACTTCGACAAGATCGACAACTTCGACAATATAAATAAAGTGAGCATCAGCAAAGGGAAAAGTAGTACTACCCTCTTTGTCGAAGTTCCGGTAAACCTCACTCTCAGAAAAGGTGATATTATAGGTTTTTCTGGAAAAATCGAGAACAATATTACTTTTCCAATTCACGATTTTTCTCGCTATGCATATTTTCATGGGTGATTTGGCACTATATATATACCCTCTTTTACCCATATTTCACGAGCAAATCCATGAATTATCGAAGTTTTGAAAATGAATTGGAACGATATTTTTGAATCATATTTCCCAAGAGATATCGCTGGAACTCTCCTTGGAATGACTATAGGTTCTATCGATTTACTCTCACATGAAACAAAAGATGCCTTTATAGCTACAGGTATATCTCACATACTCGTCGTGAGTGGATCAAATATTGCATTCCTTATAATACTTCTCACATTTTTTCTGAAGTACCTACCTCTCTGAAAATACTTTCGCTCCAGTATCATTATTTGATTTCTCTTATTTTATGGTACGATTGTGGGATGGGATGTTTCTATCATACGTGCGACTATTATGTGACTCCTTTCTTATACTATAGTGGAGTATTGAGGTAGATGATCTAGTAGGGCATCTCTTGCCTTTACTGGACTCATATTAACTTTCTATAGCCCCCTTGCTCCCCTCTATGATGCTTGATTTTGACTCTCATTCTCGGCGACATTTGGAATACTCATATTTCATCAATCCATAGAAAAATGGTGTAAAAAATACCGATTTCCTCATACTATCACCTCATTGCTCTCTGTGAGTATTGGTGCTATGATAGGAAGCCTCCCGCTTGTTATATATCATTTTGAGCGTATTCCCCTTTCTTCTCTTCTCGTAAATATTCTCATCTGAGGCATTCTCGGGTGGATACTCTTCTCAAGTGTATTTTTCATGTGAATACAAGTATTCTCACATACACTTGCTGTCATTGTTTGATATATCGTCTATATTCCAACGAAATTTATTCTCACTCTTTCATTATTTTTTCGAAGCGGATGGATCATCACTATTCCCTCATGAATAGCACCTTCCATGAGTGTATTTATTCTCTGAATATTCCTCTATATTTTTTGGGAAGAAAGCTTAGTGAAAGAAGATATTACTCATTAGACGTATCTATGCCGAAAAAATCATTTGTATTTATAGTAGTTTGTTTCTTGAGATCTGCATCTGCATGATCGAGAAAAGTATGAAGGACATTCTCATACTCCGATATGATAAATACCGCATAGGTTTCTGATTTTTTTGATTCTATTGTGACATTTGAACTCTGGAGAAAAAAGGAGAAAAATATACTTACTGACTTCTCTGCTATACTTCTCGTCGAGGAAGCAAAAAGATCGAGAGTTTTTTGATGAAGTATGACAGAACTTTCTGATTGCGAAAGAAATTCTTGTGCTGAGCTCATCCAAAGTGTGACCCAATCACGTATAGAAGTATCCAAATGATCATCATGAAACTGGTGCATCTCTGGATAACGATGAATCTCCTTATATGTATCCGGAGAGATATTTTTTCCGATTTTTTGCAGAAGATACTGGGAAGCCTCTGGATATACGAGAGCAATAATGACAAGAATAAATCTTGACGGGTATGAGTTTTGGAGAAGAAGTATGACACTTGGAATAAGTTCCTCATACAAAGGATTTTGAATAAATCTCGATAAAATTACGAAAAGATCATCATTATCTTGTTTTGCTTTCTTTTCATCTTTCTGTGTTTTTTGAAGTTGCGATTGGGCACGACGAGAAGACTCCTTCTGTTTTTCACTTTTCTCACTTGGTCCTTCAGCAGAAGTGCCTCATATTTCACCACCATCAAGAGTAAGGTCATCAAGAGACATACTATATTATACGAGAGAATGTATAAAGCTATCTGGAATGGGGAATTTTTTTGCTATTTCTCGGATCTTTTCTCGAATTTCTGATTTTTTCTCACTCGTATCTTTATTTTTCATAGCTTCGATCATGAGCTCTGCGACTTCTTCACAATCTTGTTCTTTGAGTCAACGGGTTGTGATGGCTGGAGTGCCAAATCGTATACCTGATGGGTCCATCGGCTTTCTCGTATCATCAGCGATAGAATTCATATTCAATGTAATCCCTACTTCGTCCAAGACTATTTGTGCTTCTTTTCCAGAAATACCAAGTGATCCCCATACATCTGCGAGAAGAAGGTGATTATCGGTTCATCCTGTCAGAAGTCGGATATTATGTTTTTTAAATACTCATTCCATTGCTTTTGCATTCCGAAGAATTTGTTTGGCATACTCTTCGAATTCTGGAGTAAGTGCTTCTCCGAAAGCTACAGCTTTGGCTGCGATAATATGCATATGTGGACCTCATTGGAGTCCTGGAAACACTGATTTATCAATTTTTTTTGCAATTTCTTCACTCTCTCGGACCAAAATCAGTCATCCACGTGGACCACGGAGTGTTTTGTGGGTTGTAGAAGTAATGATATCAAAACCATAATGAAATGGATTTTTTACAGCTTTTCCAGCGATAAGCCCAGCGATATGTGCCATATCTGCCATCGTGATAGCCCCGACTTCTTTTGCTATATCGACAAATTTTTGGTAATCGAGTTCTCTAGGATATGCAGAAAAACCTGCAAGTATAATTTTTGGTTTTGTTTCAATAGCTACTCTTCGGAGTTCATCATAATCAATCTCTCCAGTTTCTGGATCTTTCATTTTATATCGTACAAAATTGAATATCTTTGAAATGTACGTTACTGGATGTCCATGGGTGAGATGCCCTCCATGAGAAAGATCCATACCAAGTATGGTATCTCCTGGCTCACAAAGCGCAAAATAGGTAGCAATATTTGCTGGAGCTCATGAATGTGTCTGCACATTCGCATATTTACAATCAAAAAGCTTACAAGCACGCTCAATACAAAGCTCTTCTAATGGATCAGTAAAATCTTGTCATCCATAATAGCGTTTATGTGGGTATCCTTCAGAATACTTATTCGTAAACACTGAACCTGTAGCTTCATGACATGCAGCAGAAACATAATTTTCTGAAGGGATGAGTTCAAGTCATGAAAATTCTCGATGCTCTTCTCATCGTATCAGTTCGGCGATCTTTGGGTCCTGTTTTAAGATAAAAGGAATATTTTGTGGTGTACTCATAGTAAAAATAAAAATAAAAATAAAAATGATATTTTTATTCTCTAATCGATTCTTGTATTAGGATTATTCATATAAAACATAGTAGTAAAATTATTGTGTAAAGTCTTTCTTTTTCATTTCTGCAATAACCGTGTCTCGAGTACTATTTGTTGAAAGGAGGGTGTTTGCTATTATTTTTGCATTTTCTCATTGTCGATCATACCGTGCTATAAAATCTCTATCGAATAAAGGAATAAGAATATCAGGTGTGATACCATCTTTATCGATATTTTTATCTTGTGGGGTGTACCATTTTGCGATCGTAAGTTTCAGTATGCTTCCATCTTTGAGAATAAATGGTTCTTGTACAGATCACTTTCCATAACTTTTTTCTCATATAATAATTGCTCTTTTGTGATCCTGAAGGGCTCAGGCGACAATCTCTGTAGCAGATGCAGAGAGATTATTTACTAGCATGACGATGGGTATAGAGGTATTGGTATATATATTTGCTTTTGTATAAAGAGATTCTGTTTTTTTTTGATCATTTTCTTTTGTCGTAACTGCAAGAGTATTATTTGGAAGAAGAAGAGAGAGAATATCTACAGCAGCATCTAGGTACCCTCATCCATTATTACGAAAATCAAGTACTATTGCTTTTGCTCATGAAGCAGTGAGTTTTTGAAATGATTTTTGGAATTCATTTTGCGTCCTTTCTCAAAAAAAAGCAACCTCAATATATCCAATATCTAAAAAAGCTCAAGTAAACATTCGTTCTTGTGTCGATGGTATAACAATAGTATCTCGAGTAATTTCGATTATAGATGGATCGAGTGATTCTCATCGCAAATATGTAAGTTGAACTTTTGATCCTTTTGGTCACTTTATTTTCTTTACTGCATCATCTGCTTGCATACCCAGCATGGATTCATTTCATACCTTTAATAAAATATCACCATCGAGAAGTCAGGCTTTTTTTGCTGGTGAAGCATCAAGAACTTTTCTTATGATAATACCCTTTATATGTTCATCTATTACAGCTCAAATACCCTCAAAATTCCCATTAAGAACTTCAGAGAATTCCTTTGCTTCTTTTGGTGGAAAATAACTACTATGTTTATCACCAAGTGATTCAACAAGCGAGGTAATCATAGCATTTTCTATATCCTCTTTGGGTTTTTGTGAAAAATGATAATATTCATCTTGAATAGTTTTTTCTACATTTTTTATTTTTTCTGAAGTGAAAATAGAACTTCATGATGTATTTTTCATTGGGGGTTTTATGATGACTCATCATGAACCTACAATAAATCATAATCAAAGACCGAGTATAAGAATACTTATATTTATATATTTATAAGATGAGATCATGCGTGCTTAAATACTGTATAAAAAAATAAATTCTATGTGAAAAAGTATATATATCTTTCGTATATGAAACAGTGTAGGAAATTATGGTAGAAAAACAAATAAATATCAGAAGTTTTTTTACATATAAAAAAATGTTAAAAAACTCCAATGATAGCTCTAAATAGATAAAAATACTAGTATGTGATTATTAAAATGTATAATTCTTATTATAAAAATATAAGATTGAATAAGTAATAAAAATTTTTAATAATATTCTTATAGATAATACTATTTTTTTAAATTCTTAAGCATTATAATTGGAACAAAGAAAAAATTTGTAAAAAAACGAAAAAACTATACAATTTTATTTATGTTTGGTACGTCATTTTTTTCATCAAGAAGCGATAAAGAAGTAATTTTAATAGAGATTATACGAAAACTTTCTATTTCTGAATCAGAAAAAGAACTCTACATACTCTCACTTGAGATATTAGATTCGAAAGATTTCGATATTTTTTATAATAAAATAACATCACAATTTCATCTTAAAAATAACTCCTGACATACTACCATAGAACCACTTACTACAACACTTATTTAGTATATTTCTATGCAATTCCGAGCTATCTGTTCCAAGTGAAATCAAAAACTTACACTCTCTCTTTCAGCATCAAATATTGATGAAGCGAGAGGTCTTTTGCATGGACAGTGATACTCTATTATGGAAATTCAGGAAGTAACGAGTAGTGCTCAACAAACTTCTGAAGATAATGCTTGAAATTTCTTCTTTTTTGATGCAAATATTAACTGACTTACAAAATCATGAAAAATTCAATCCGTTGATGTATTTAAAGCATACAAAAAACTTGTAGATGATTTGTGATATAATATCGTGTATATATATACAACAGAAGGGATGAATGAACAGCAGAAAAAAATGATCACTGCAAAGGTAAAAGATGGGTATATGATGTATAAGCAGAGTATGGGATTTGATACATCAGAAAAAAAAATTCAATCAGAAAAAGAGGTAGATATGCAAGAGATATCCCCGCTTATGTTAAAAGAAATTGAACATTATACTACTATTATTGATTCAACCATTGAAAAAATACAAAATCTCTTTCTGAAATATCATAATACTATCACCCCAGAAAAAAAAGTAGAATTAGAAAACATAGAAAATACGCTGGCCCAAGGAAAATGAATGTCAAATCTTTGAAGAATGAAAATTCTCGTAGAAAATGCCTTAAATGTTATAGGAAGAGTAGAATCTGAACTTATAAAATCAGGAACCAATGGTGAAAAAAAGAAAATACTTGAAGAAACAAATTCGCTTCTCAAACAAATAGGATCATCATCAAGAATCGAAACGGAAAATGATAATAATAAAAGTGATATTACAAAAACAATTTCCACATTTTTTAATTCATTTGCAAAAAAAGAAGTATCAAAAACAGAGCAAAAAAAGAAAGTAGATACAAACTCCTTTATTTTTTATAAAAATCTTCGAGAACTTAATATTTACAAATCGAACCTCAATAAAGTTGTTATAGATATTCTAATTTCTCTTGCAGTATTTGATTTTCATAAAACAAAAAGACTCCTCCTTAAGAAAAAACTTCTTGAGCAAGATATTCAAATTATTGATAATAGAATCCATAATAGAAATATATCGTATTCAAGAATAATTAAAGGTACTAAGTATTATACTGACTGATTTCTTGCGATATTTCAAAAGATATGAGATATAGTATTATATGGTTTATGTATTTATGCTATAATATTTCTGAGTCTAGATTCTATTGCTAAAATGGGTTGGATGGAGTACTCACTCGAGACAACGACATTTCTCTATATCTGTATTTTTTCTCATATTGCATTTCTTTTTTCTTTTTTTCGAACATTGCTTTCTTTTTTTCTCCTTTGATGAGTTTTTATTATTTCGTTTGTCTTTCTTTCACTTAATTTCTAAGCCATGTATGTACTTATAGTTGCTATACATACTGCATTTTTTATCACAGCACATCTTCTGGGATATAGGATTCTCGAGGGTATTTTCCTTATTCTTGGAATTTTCTTTTTGTTTTACTTTTCTCCACTCTTTTTTCTGGATGAAGAAAAACAAGAAAAGAAAAGTAATTTTTCATTCTCACTTCAATGAATGTTTATGAAATTCTCCCCGAAAGATTCCCTACTTCTCCCGATTACTCTTCTGTATATTGCTCTTTATGGATTTATATTTTCAGTGTTTTGAGGAACAAATAACATCTTTTCACTTCATACACTTATTATTGTAAGTATTTATATTATATTTATTGGATATTGTCTGACTTTTTATTGGAAACATGATATTTTTTTCGAAATTTTTCGATTCCATACATTTTTCACATTAATCACCACTATCATATTTACTTTCTCATATTCTTTTCAGAATACGGGAATTACTCTCTTTCATCCAATAGTTGGTTTTATCGGACTCATAGCAACAGTAATTCTTCTCTCATATACAAAAAAAGAAAATATAATTTTTCTCTCGAGTTTTCTTCTTGCACTTTTCTGAACAGTATATTTAAGTGTAATTTTTATTTTTCCAAGCATTTCTTTCCTCTCCCTTCTTTTTATTGGTGTTGCACTTTCTATGATCGTGTTTGAGTTTTTTCCGAAAGTATCATTCTTTCATTCATCAATTGAATTTTTTCAATACTTCTCCCTTTTCGCAATACTTTTATTTCTTCCATTTATCGTCTTTATTGCTTTTATGACGATCCAAGCCGAAGCAATTTTTATTCTTATTGCTATAGCTTTATTCTCTCTCTCCATTCATACAAGATATACAAATTATATTGTTTTCATCGTCAGTATCCTCGATGTATATTTTATCTATTCCCTTCTCTTTTCAGATCTTATTATACATCCAAGTATTTCCTCTCTCTTCCTTTTTATCTTCTTCCTTCCAATCCTATTGATCGGAACGACCTATTTTTGGGAAGAACAACATCAGTATGATTTTCTTATTCTTCATTATACTTCCATAGGTTTTAGTATCATATATTCACTCTATATTATATTTTTTGTGTCCTGGTGATGAGATTTACTTTTTATTACTTCACTTTGCGTCTTTGGTATTGCGCTCCTCTTATTTCTCAGTTATTTCCGCTTTCGTACCCATACAGTTTCCACACACTAACTTTTTTTTATGATCACTTTCCTATCCTCCCTTAAAAAAAATCAATCAGAAGCACTTATCCTTGAAATTCTTGATAAGAAATCACTCAGTTTTTATACTGATCTTGGATTTTCCCAAGATTTTCTTAAAAAAATTCGAGAAAATCTCGATCAAAAAAAGGATGCTGAGAAATCTATGACATTCTATGGAGATTTTTTTGGAGCGAAAAAGCTCATCGTATTTTTTCCTAAAATCGAAACCCTTTCTGATGATCGATCAGATGCCCTGAGAAATGCTCCAAAAAAGACCCTCTATATCCCTTCTTGTGAGTTTTTATGAGCACTTGAGACATATGTATTGTCGACGTACTCATATGATCAATTTCTCTCAAAAAAAGATGAGAAAATCTATGAAATATTGGTACCTGAAACACAGAAAAAATCTCTCGAAGCCTCTCTTCCTCTTCTTCGAGCAATTGTACGAGCTCGTGATATTATCAATCTTCCCCCAACAGATACTCGTCCTGAGGCATTTGTAAGTTATATTCAGCAGTATAGTTGGAAACGTTTTCAGCTGCGCGTCATAGATGCTTCTGCGCTCAAACAAATCGGATGTAACCTCCTCCTTGCCGTCGGTGCCTGAAGTGACTATCCCCCATATATGGTGATTCTTGAGCGTATTGGCACAGCGAATCTCGATACCTATGCTCTTATCGGAAAAGGAGTCACTTTCGATGCGGGGGGACTCCAGATCAAGCCAGATACTGGGATGCTCGACATGAAGTGTGATATGTCTGGGGCTGCAGGGATGCTCGGAGTCGCGGAGTATCTTGATGGGATTGAGGATCTTCCCTGCAATATCATTATTGGACTTGGAATTACAGAAAATGTGATAAATGGAAAAGCATTTAAACCACTCGATATCTATAAAGCGTATAATGGTACCACCGTCGAGATACATCATACTGATGCAGAAGGAAGACTCGTTCTTGCGGATGTCATGTCTTATATAGAATCAGAGTATAGCCCAGATCACATGATCACTATGGCGACCCTCACAGGTGCTTGTGTCTATGCTCTCGGTCATGATATCGCAGGAATCATGGGAGATGATGAGAAGACGATCAAAGCACTCATGAATGCATCCTCACCTTACGAAAAAGTATGGCGACTTCCTCTGAACGAAAAACTCAAGAAATCTCTCAAAGCAGAGATCGCAGACCTTAAGAATGTTGCTCGAAGCGAAAAAGCAGGATCTTCTATTGGAGGAGCATTTCTCACATACTTCCAAGGGAAATCAAAACTCACCCACCTTGATATTGCATGACCTGCCTATCGTGAAACTACTTGGGGATATATGCCAAAATGATGAACAGGATGGGGAGTGAAGATTCTTTCAGAATTTATCCTTTCTTTGAAGAAAAATAGTAAATAATTTTTTGTTCTATGAAATTTATCGATATTCTTCTCGATATTTTCCTAGAAAATTGAGTGAAGACCATTCCGAAATTCATGCCTATAGATCTTACGGATCACTATAAAAAAGAACTTTGATACCTCTCACTTGATGCTATATATGTTGCAACAAAGTATTCTGAGATAGAAACACTCCTTGCTCGATATAAGTATGCTTCGGAAAGAGAATGTGTCGATCTGTTTGTCGATCTATTGTCGAAGCTTGTCGAAAAATATCAGTTAACTCATGAAAAAAAATCACTTCTCGTTCCAGTTCCTATGCACTGGAGTCGATATTTTCTCCGTGGCTTCGATCATACCAAATACCTGTCGAAATGAGTGTCGAAAAAAGTGACAATCCCCTATCAAAAAATTCTTTCTGCCAAGTGGTCAAGGCATCAATCCCAACTTCCCCGTGAAAAGCGACTTGAAAATAAAAGAAATAGCTTTAGAATGAGCTATCATGATATTTCACAAGAAGTTATAATTCTTGTCGATGATGTCATATCCTCATGATCTACTGCCAATGAGTGTGCCAAACTTCTGAAACAAGCATGAGCCAAAAAAGTTATAGGAATATTTCTCGCATCTAACCTCTAAAATATGTCTGAATTTATCGAAATTCTCAATGCTGAAACTCACAATCTCAAAAATATCAGTATAAAAATCCCGAAAAACCAACTCGTCATCATGACGGGAGTTTCAGGTTCTGGGAAATCTTCACTTGCATTTGATACTCTCTATGCAGAAGGCCAAAAAAGATACCTGGAGTCACTTTCGACTTATGCACGTATGATCGTCTCAGAAACATCGAATGAGACGAAGGTACGAGAAATTCGAGGACTTTCACCGACCATCGCCATAAATCAAAAAACCGTGTCCAACAATCCTCGTTCGACCGTCGGAACTATCACGGAAATATATGATTATTATAGACTCCTTTATACGACTATCGGGCATTCCTATTGTCCCAATCATTCCCATATAGAACTGAAAAAAGACACCATAAAGGATGTTGTCTGACACGTGTCGAAGTATGGCGAAGGTCTCAAGTTTCATATCCTTATTCCTCTCGATGGGAATAGGGAATTCGCGACACTTCAAGAAGTAGCCAGTTTCGTCAGTGATCTTGGTTTTGTACGATTTCAGGTGGGTGATGCCACGTACTCTATAGCTGATCCTTTCGAAGGAGAAGTCTATACAGGAAATGGGAGTATCATCATCGATCGACTGTTGACAAAGACCACCGAAGAAGAGCGGCACCAATTTGAGACACGACTCAAAGATTCAGTATCTCTTGCATTTTCGAAAGGGAACGGTGCGCTCAGTATATTTTTCCTCGATGCGAAAGATAAAAAAGACTTTTATCAACATGCAGCATGTCCTCTCTGTGGCTATATGCAAAAAGATCTTTCTATATCGAATTTTTCTTTTAATTCCCATCATGGAGCTTGTGAGGCATGTCATGGACTCGGGAGTTCGACGACATTTCGAGAAGAAGATATCGTCAGTCCAAATCTTTCTCTTGGTGAATGAGCCCTCCTTCCCTGGTCTGCACATCCGTATTATGCAGCGGTTTTGGAAGTTGTCTGTAATCATGAAAATATTGATACTACAATTCCCTATAATAAGCTTACAGAAAAAGAGAAAAAAAAGATTCTCTATGGAATTCCTGGATCTTTTGTCATTCCCTATATTTCGAAATTCGATGAAGGGAAGACCCATCGTGCGAAATATGAGTGACTCATCCCAAACTTAGAACGTAGATATAAAGAATCTGACATGGGAAATGATGCTTTTCTCAAAAGAATCCAGAATTTCGCCACAGAACAAATATGTCGAACATGTGTCTGACATAGACTCAAAAAAGAGTATTTATCCGTATTGGTATGAGGAAAAAATATTGGCGAACTTACGAGCCTCTCTGTCGAAGAATCAAAAGTATTCTTTGATACTCTCTCATTTACAAAAGAAGAATCACAGATTGTCGGATCGATCATGAAAAATATTACAGAACGACTCGAGTTTCTTTCAGGAGTTGGACTCGACTATGTCACTCTTTCTCGTCGTGCGAATACTCTTTCATGAGGAGAATCCCAGAGAATCCGTCTTGCGACCCAGATCGGTACTCGACTTGAGGGGATTATCTACGTCCTCGATGAGCCATCTATCGGGCTTCATCCGAGAGACAATGAAATGCTCATCAAGAATCTTAAACGCTTGGCGAGCATTGGCAATAGTGTCATAGTAGTCGAACATGACGAAGATATCATGCGAGAAAGCGACTATATCATCGACATCGGCCCTCGTGCGGGGATCCATGGTGGCGAAGTGATATTTACGGGTACATTCGATCAGATCCTGAAAGCAAAAAATAGTGAGACAGGGGATTACCTCTCTGGTAAAAAATCGGTCGTTCGTCGACATTTCACAGGGAAAATATCGCCAGAATATATCGCCATCATGGGAGCAGAAGAGAATAACCTCAAAAATCTCAATGTCCGTATCCCACTCAATTGTCTCACGGTCGTCACAGGAGTCTCTGGATCGGGGAAGTCTTCACTGATCATCGATATCCTCTCGGTCGCACTCCAAAATCACTTCAATGGATCGACACATCCTGTCGGAAAACATAGAAGTATCGAATGACTCGAGAATGTCGATAAAGCAATCATCATCGATCAATCTCCTATCGGAAAAACTCCACATTCCAATATCGCTACCTATACTGGAGTTTTTACTTATATTCGTGAGGTTTTCGCTGCATCACATGAAGCACTCAAAAGAGGATATGGGCCAGGAAGATTCTCCTTTAATACGAAATGAGGTCGATGTGAAGTCTGTGAAGGAAGTGGGGTCAAGAAAATCGAAATGCACTTCCTGCCGGATGTCTACGTTGAGTGTGAATCATGTAATGGGACACGATATAATCCTGAAACTCTTGATGTAAAATTCAAAGGAAAAAATATCGCAGAAGTTCTCGCCATGACGATCGATGATGCGTGTGAATTTTTCACGGCATTCCCTCGGATCAAACGCGTCCTCGATGTCCTCCAAGAAGTAGGTCTTGGGTATATCACGCTCGGGCAATCTGCACCGACGCTCTCATGAGGAGAAGCTCAGCGTATCAAGCTCGCTTTCGATCTCGCCAAAAGATCGACCGGAAAGACTCTCTATATCCTCGATGAGCCGACAACAGGACTTCATTTTTCCGATGTCCAAAAACTCCTCGATATCCTCGATGCGCTCGTACAGAAAGGGAATAGTGTGGTCGTCATCGAACACAATCTCGACATCATCGCCAACGCTGATGCGATCATCGACATTGGATCTGAAGGTGGTGATAAATGAGGGAATCTTGTCTTTGCTGGCCCTCGTGAAAAGCTACTTCAAGTCGTAGAAAGTCATACAGGGAAGGCGCTCAGGAAGTATCTCGCGAATAGAAAATAGGAATAAAGCTTACTTAAAGACATTTTTTATTTTAAAGAAATCTCTCACCTGAAAAGGAGAGAGATTTCTTCGTACTATCTCATATATGTAATTGTACCCTCTTTTTCTACTATATGTAAAACTTAATTGATAACAATAGATCCATTTATAAGAAGTATAGCCTCTTCGCGAGAAACGTTTTCTGATTCTTTTACACCTGCATTTGCATCACCAATACCGATAGCAGCACTAATAATTTTATTTACTTCACTAAGTGTGATTGTATCATTTGGCCGAAATGACTTTTGGTTTGGATTGATCCATCCTAATTCGAGAGCAACCATAATATATCTTCGAAACTCAGAGTCCCCACCAATATCACCAAATGGCATTTTAACATTTATAAATGTTTCTTCTAGGCCTAGGACAAGTGTAAGTATTTTCACGAATTCTGCTCGAGTAATATCTCTTTTTGGTTCAAATTTATTCGAATTTTTGAGAACTCATCTTGTCATAAGTACCTTAATGATTCTTTCTGCTATTGATTCTGAGATGTCATCTATATTTATAGAGTTAGCGAATGATCTTTCTTGGAAAATCACAATAGGTGTTGTTTTTGCTGGATCAGTTTTCGGATCAGCCTCAAATGTAGAAGTTGCATTATTAAGATTTCTCTGAAGCAGCGCAATTCCAAGATTTCTTGTAATATTATTTGCTAATGTTGTTGTATTGGAAGGTGCATTTCTACTAATAGGTAGATACGCTTGATTATAACTTCCGTAAGAAGATGAACTTCCCCCACCACCTCATCCCCCTACCACTCGGGCAGGTGCCGCAATAACATTCACGACTCGACTCAGACTTCCCGTATTTCCTGAAGCATCACCATAGACGTAGGCAACCGTATAACTTCCGGTATTATTGACATTGACACTACCACTATTAAACGCTCCAATGAATCCACTTCCTGCATGAGCATCTGTCCAATTTGCTCCATTATCTATGAACGACCCACCAACAGTTATACTTACTGGAGTTGCACCTGAGAGAGTTACTACCGGTGCTGTCGTGTCTACGACATTGACCGTACGTGTTACCCCTGTTCCGGCATTCCTCGCTCAGTCCGTATATCCATAAGATACAACATAACTTCCGAGAGCTCCCGTATTGATACTTCCACTAGTAAACGCTGCAATAACTCCACTTCCATCGACATTGTCTGTCCAAGAAGCCCCATCATCGACAAATGGCGAAATAAATTCGACATTCACGACACTTACACCCGAGAGAGTAATAACTGGACGAATCGTGTCCGGAGCTGCAATAACATTCACGACTCGACTCACACTTCCTGTATTTCCTGAAATATCTGCTTTTCTATAGCTTACGGTATAACTTCATATAACACTCGTGTTAATACTTCCACTATTAAACGCTCCAATGAATCCACTTCCTGCATGAGCATCTGTCCATGTAGCACCATCATCAGTAAATACTCA
>JAYVIJ010000061.1:0-22501 GCA_043770315.1 Candidatus Altimarinota bacterium
GAATATCCATGGAAAAATTGATATAAGAATTACTAAACCACAGTAGAGTTCTTTGCAGAGTGCTGCATAAATCCATAATCAAGCGGATGCAATTATATATATTCACACAAGAGAAACTCCGAGTTTAGAAAATTTCATAACAGAAAAGAGTTTAGAAAATTATTTACAATTTATACAGCACTTTAGATATTCTACATATTCAGACTTGATTGCTTCTGGTGCGAGAGGGAAGTGTATATCTGAGATATGAGCACACTTCGTACAATATGACAGCTTCACTCATCCTTCCTTATGGCCGTGACAGAGGGTGAATATCCTCTGATCATTTACTCGTATCTCATGAATGATATGTTCACGAACGAATGCATCGAGTATGCGGTAGAGTGTTGTCGGATTCATCTCTTTGGTATCGATGAAAATCTTCTTGAGCTCGTCGAAACTCAGAGACTCTCTTTTCTCGAAAAGACTTTGAATGTGACGTCTATGAATCGTTGAAAGCATGATTTTTTATTGTTACTCCGATATACTATGCATATTTTTGCAAATGCAAATATTTATACATCATAGTTTCTAAAAAATCCTCATTTTATGAGGATTTTTTAGAGTGAGAGGGAAATACTATCGTAGTACACACGCATTACAGCTCTTCATGCGAGCATAAGTCATGCTTGAGATAAATGGAGATGCAAGCTTCGTATGAACATCATAGATCGCACCACAATTTTCACAAAAACTTACAGCAACTGCGTCATTTTCGCCGGGATTCTCACACTGGCATGGGAATATCACTCGTTCTCCAGCGATTGTCATCTCATGCACGAGTCATTGTGCTGAAAAAGCGTCGACGATACGATAGAGTGTGGCAAGATTCATATGGCCACTCGTGACGAGAGATTTTTTGAGATCAGAAAAAGTGACACGAGAAGATTTTTGGAGTTCTTCGACGAATCGACGACGGGACATGGTAATACGAGAAGCAGTCATAGTTTCACAGAAAAAATAGGATATAAATAATTCGAGAATCGAGGGTCAGAAATATAGTGATATTTTTTATAATTGCAAATATTTGCGAGAACAAATTACCAATTCCAGCTCGTTCCGCTCGCTCCAATTTCAAAAATCTGATTTTTATAGATTTCATTCTCTTTTGCTTTTCGGAGATCTTCGATCGGCTCATCTTGGTTATCATCTGCCAGATCGAAGGTGCCATAGTGAATCCCGAGAGATTTCTTGATCGCGAGTTCACGCTGAAGCTTCATACCTTCGAATGGGTCGGTATGTACTGGTGCCATGAACCATCGGGGTTTATAGGCGCCTATCGGGATGAGTCCGATATCGAATCCCTCAGGATATTTCTCATATATCGTATCGATAAATGGACCATATCCTGTATCTCAGGCAAAATAGAGAGATTTTCCTGCTACTTCCATACGAAATCCTCACCAGAGTGTTTTATTCCTATCAGTGAGTCCACGAGCAGAGAAATGCTGCGCAGGAAGATAGATGATTTTTGCAGTCATCTCTCATTTCTTGTGTTCTATTTCTTGCCACCAATCCATTTCTATGACGTTTTCTATCTTTCGATCCTGAAGATACCTGACATTTCCAAGACCAGTATATATAAGGGGATTATCTTTTGCTTTGAGCTGCCTCAGAGTCGAGATATCCATATGATCATAGTGATTGTGTGAAAGGAGGATGATATCGATCTCCGGAAGGTCTTCGATCTTGACTCCAGGATCAGTAAAACGACGAGGACCAGCCCAGGTGAATGGGCTTGCTCGATGGGACCATACTGGATCAGTCAAAATATTCATCCCAGCAATCTGTATGAGCACGGTCGCATGCCCTATGTAGGTCACTATTGCTTCACTACTCATATTCCGCTCTACGGGAATTGTGGGAGATATATCTCTCTTTTTCCACTTATTTTTTTCTCGATGGAGGAGCCAGTAGATGAGTCCACCTTTTTTATCTTCACTTCTTTCTATGCGAAATGATTCTTTTGGTGACCAGCCGATATTATAGAATCTCTTGCCATCAAAGTGGTCTGATATGACTCATCAATATCATTTACTTGCATAGAAAATATTGATCGTAAAAAAGACTATTGCCGTCAAAGCGATACTTCAGAGAATACAGAGAATAATAATTAAGAGGATATTCATTTATTAATGCGAACTTTTGTTTTTTAAAAATTTACTCCTATTTGAGCCGAGAGAGTATAGGGAAGAAGAGATTTTGAGCAAGATATTATATGAAAATACTCTTGAGTAGGAAAAATATACCTCATGCAAGAAGAGTCGAAACTGGAAGTGTCAGGACCCAAGCCATGAGTATCGCCTTGATCGTACCTCATTGCAGTCCTCACTTTCCATGCTCATGTGCCATCGTACCAGCGACTCATGAAGAGAGGATATGTGTCGTCGACACAGGAAGGTGGAAATGAGATGCAGTTTGGATCGTGATAGCGGTCATGAGGGATGCGACAGTCGCTTGAGCATACGTAAGCTTATCTTTTCCTATCTTTTCACCGATAGTGATCACGATACGTTTCCAGCCTACCATAGTTCCAAGTCCAAGGGATATAGATATCATGATGATAACCCAATAAGGTATTGCTTCAGTTCCTCAGATGATTCCAGGGATATCATACTCTTTTGGAAAAAATGCTATGAGGATAAGCATCGCGAGTCCGACGCCTTTTTGTCCATCATTGGATCCATGTGCAAAACTCACAAAGGCGCTTGAAGTGATGAGTGTGGTTTTTATCCATGTTTTTGGATATTTATTCCAAAACCTTCCAGGATGTTGGAAGAAGTCACGGTTCTTTACGTAGAGGTGAAGTACATGCATGGCACCAAATGCAAGCATGAAACCAACTACAGGAGAGATTAAAAGAGACTCAAATACTTCGAGTGTTTTTTTCATCGGAAGGATGATGCTTGGATCAGTCCAATACATTACAAGAGAAACTCCGAGTATTGAACCGATAAGAGTATGCGAACTTGATGCAGGAAGTCCCATATACCAAGTTCCAAAATTCCATATGATTGCTGCTATAAGGAGTGAGAGTACTGCGCAAATCCCAAAAGCCATCCCAGAATGACCTATCTTATCAAGAGGAAGGAGTTTCATGATTCCTATAGCAACTCATGTTCCTCAGACGACAACCCCAAGAAAATTAAAAAATGCTGCAAGGAGTACTGCTTTTTTTGGAGCTAGCGAATTAGAATATATTACAGGTGCTACGGCATTTGCTGTGTCATGAAAACCATTGATAAACTCAAATGCACATACGAGAGCAAGGCAGAGTCCAGCAAAAAGGAGAGTATAGTCCATAGGTATAGGGATAGAGTATAGAAATAGAGGTGATTTGTTTCACTCAGTATCATTCTATGGTCTCATAATCCTCTAAAAAAAGCAAATATATATGGTCTTTTCTTTGATTTTTCTCGTTTTTTCTGTACCATTTTTATATCTTTTAACTTTTTTGCTTATGTGCTGAATTTTCTGATATCTCGGTCGTACAGGAAATGCTCATAAAGAAGTCCTTGCGGGACTTCAGCGGCTTGAATATCGATGATATGATTCTGCTGGTATTTGTGTCGTCAACCATGACAAAAAAATCGAAGTGATCCGCTCCGTCGGGAAAGTGAGCGGACTCAAGATCAAGTCGGATACATACGATCTTGCCTCATATCATGCAGGTATCGGGCATACTCGCTGGGCAACTCATGGTGGAGTCACAGAAGCAAACTGTCATCCCCATACTTCAGAGAATGGACGTTTCGTCGTCATTCATAATGGTATTATCGAGAATTATAGTGAACTGAAATCAGAACTTATAGAAAAATGATATAATTTCCAATCACAAACAGATACAGAGGTCGTGGTCGCACTGTATGAAGATCTTTTTATGGGAGATCATTTGGAGACACTTTCCCTCCTTCTCTCTCGTATAGAGTGAGCCTATGGGCTTGTATTTCTCGATCGAGATCATCCAGATCGTATATTCGGTGCAAAGAAAGGTTCACCTATGGTACTTGGATTTGGCGAAGGAGAGCGATTTGTCTCATCAGATTATCGATCCCTTATATGACTCATCGATGATTATATCATCCTCGAAGATGGTGACATGTTCATGCTTACACCAGAAGATTACATAGTCCGAGCTTCAGGAAGTACTGTCGAGCGATCTCGTCATGCGATCGATGAGACAGAAAAGCCGATCGATCTTGGGGACTATCCTCACTTCATGCTGAAGGAGATATTCGAGCAAGGGGAAGTCCTCCAAAATGTATGGCGTGGGCGTATCGATTTTGAAACAGGAGAACTTCACTCAGATACTCTCGCTCGGATATCGACGCTTGGTATTACCAATGCTATCGTCGTAGCATCTGGAACGAGCTATCATGCTGGACTTCTTGGGAAGTATTATCTCGAAGAATTTGCTGGACTCCCGACGGATGTCATCGTATCGACGGAGTTTAAATATAAGAAAAAATTTATCAACAAAGAGACGCTTTATATCTTCGTCTCTCAGTCAGGGGAGACGATCGATACACTCGATGGACTCAAAATCGTGAAAGAACAAGGAGGCCATGTATTTGGGATCGTGAATGTACCTGGTTCTGCGATTGCTCGTACAGCAGAACAGGGGCTCTTCATCCGTGCGTGAGTCGAAGTGGGTGTTGCATCGACCAAGGCTTTCGTCGCACAAGTCGGATGTTTTCTCTTCCTTTCTCTCTATCTCGGGAAGAAAAAGTGACTCGACTATCGTCGATATCGTGATGTACTCACCTCGCTTTCCGTATTGTCTGAGCGTATCGAAGATCTTCTTTTGACATCTGAAGCGATCCGGAAAGTCGCTGAGAAATATGCGAAATATGAGAACTTCTTCTATCTCGGGCGTTCACTCGAACTTCCGATCGCGATGGAGGGATCTCTCAAACTCAAAGAACTCACGTATATCCACTCAGAAGCGTACTCATCTGGAGAACTCAAGCATGGAAGTATCGCACTCATCGAAGAAGATTTTCCGACGATCATCGTGAATGGGTGAGGTCCACTCATGGCGAAGAATCACTCTTCTGTCGAAGAGATCAAAGCGCGAAGTGGAAAAGTCATCGGGATCATCGCTTCGACTGATCCGAAGAAATCTGTCTACTCTGATGTTATAGAATTCGCCCCACTTCATGATGAACTTAATGTCTTTCTCGAAGTGATCATCCTCCAGCTCTTCTCGTATCATGTCGCGAACTTCCTCGGTCGGGATATCGATAAACCACGGAACCTCGCGAAGAGTGTTACAGTAGAGTAGTTATTTAATCGTGATTTTAAGTATGTTTAAGGCAGTTATTTTTGATATGGATGGTTTACTTATTGATTCTGAGCCTTTATGGAAAGATGCCGAAAGACAGATATTTAAAAAAGTAAATATTGATCTCGACTTTAATATGATGAACCAAACAGTCTGACTAAAAGTTTCTGAAGTAGTCCAATACTGGTATGATCGATTCCCTTGGGATTCTCAGAAAATTCCCTTAGACTCCCTATGACAAGAAATAGTATCCGAGATGATGCGATGAATAAAAGAAAAATGAAAAGAGAAAAAAGGAGTTCAATACATTATGCATTACATGCAAAATAAATGATTGCCCATTGCTATAAATTCTGCAAGTGATTACTCTTTAATTCAAGTAGTAATTGATAAGCTGGAACTCACTAAATATATTACTATTATCCATTCAGGTCAGGAAGAAGAATATGGAAAACCTCATCCAGGTGGGTATATAAATACATCAATAAAACTCGGCGTACAACCAGATGAATGTCTTGTTTTTGAGGACTCATTAAACGGAGTTTTATCTGCAAAATCTGCTAGAATGAAATGTGTAGCAATACCGGAAGAACACAATAAGGATAATCCTAAATTCTCAATTGCAGACATAAAGTTGAGTTCACTTGATCAGTTTAATGATGATATTTTTGAAGAAATACTTAATTAATTTTAAAAATCTATGCGCATCATCTCCTGGAATGTAAACGGTATCCGAGCTACGGAAAAAAAATGAGAAATCCAAAATCTGATATCATTACATGATCCAGATATTTTCTTCATGCAGGAGATCAAGGCCACTCCAGATAAACTCTCCCCATATCTTCTCTCCCCACCAAACTATACTGCCCACTACAATCCAGCAGAAAAAGCAGGATATGCTGGGACATGAGTATGGATCCACGATCGAGTATATGAGCAAGCGGCTATCAGATTTCTTGATAGTTTCCCGAGTGACCCCACAGCGAATGAAGGTCGAGTAGCACACGTCGAACTGACTCTGAAATCTGATGCGAGAGTATTCGATATTTTTGGTATCTACTTTCCGAATGGTGGAAAAAGTGAAGATGCATGGAAGGGTAAGATCGTATTTTATGCTGAGTTTGCTAAATATATGGACACTCTCAGGGCAAGCGGGCATCATGTCCTCTGGGGATGAGACCTAAACTGTGCTCATCATGAGATCGATCTCGCTCGCCCAAAGGAGAACGCTGGAAAAATCGGATTTCATCCACTTGAACGGGCATGGCTTGATGGTCGATTCAAAGATGGTTGGTATGATATATTTCGTATGCGAAATCCAGATCAGACAGAAGTATACTCATGGTGGGATGTTATCACTCGCTCTCGTGAACGTAATGTGGGTTGGCGTATCGATGCTTGGTGGTGAGAAGAGAAAATATTCAAAAAAGTGGAAAATATTTTCTATCTTCCACTTCATATGGGATCCGATCATTGCCCTATAGGGGTAGATATAGAACTGTAAAACTAAGGTTTAGGGCAAGAAATATCAGGTTGGGCATACATGCAGTATTTGTAAACGAGGGGTATTTGTTGCTTTAGGAGAATATTTGTTCCAGTAATTTGAGCATGTATATTCACGAGATCGGTGATCATTTTTTCATTGAGGGTTTCATCATTGGTTTTTGCCTTTTGGATCTCTTTCCAAAAATCTCACATATCTGTTCCAAGTCGGTACTTTGCTGTATCATATGCGAGACTACGCTGTATGAATTCATGATTTGTTTTTGATTTATAGATGAGTCACTGCATGAAATTTGTGACGTTTGTTGCTATAGTAGAAGTCACCTCACTACATTCATAGTTTGCTTTTCCGAGTTCCTCAGGGTTGCTCCCAGGATCAGTTTTTCCCTGGACACAAGAGAGCTTCTTGAGCATGGAGTCACGAGCCTTCTGAGTCACTCATTGGCGTGCAAGCTCAGCAGAGAGGAGACGCTTCTGAAGGTCTGTATATTCTTTCGTCTTGGCTCACTTTCCGAGGAGGAGATTTATCGCTTTCCCCCAGTCATCCTGAGTATTTCCAGTTTTTTTCGCCGATCACTGAATGCTCTCCATTATGGTTTTGAGTTTTTCTTGGATCTTTCCGACATCAGCACTACTATCTGCCTTACAAGTCGCAGTAACTTCTTGGTTATAGTTGGCGAGTATTTCAGCAAAAATTGCCTTCATCTCTCCTTCGATTTCTGTAGGAATTCGTTTTTCTCATACGACGACCGCTTTATAGTATGCCACGAGTGATCTATGATTTTCGAGCATATTCGAGAGAGCAATACGAGGACTTAGTCCAGTATTTGGATCCACTTCATCAAGTGCACAAGCTCATACTACATTCTTTATTGCTGGAATGAATTGGCTTGCCTCTATATTTTCGAGGATTTTGCCTTGGTTGACGACGGGTCATTTGGAGTTTCATTCACTTGTTACCATGATGGTATACCTAAAATCTGTGAGAAGATCTTGAGAATACGCAGTCCGCGTCCCGATACTTTGAAGAAAATCCCCGAATCTATTTTCAGCAGAGAAAGTTCCATTTTTTCCACTACAAAGATTTTTACTGGATGCAAATGTAGTAATCTTACTGAGTCTCTCGGTTACATCTTTCTGATATTGTACTATCAAGGGCGGAGGTCATTTATCTATATTACAAGCTGCTCACACATATCCCCCTGAGAGCATGAGGAGGAAGATGATGGAGGAAATTTTGATGATAGAGGGGAGAGTGCGCATAGTATATTTAAGAACATGTACGTTTTTTTGAACCCATCTCGACATAGTTCGAGACGATATTATTGATTTGATTGAGCATATTCGCAGTATATGCTTGTATCTCGGTGAGATCAGTAGAAAAAGAGTCATAGTAAGCTTTGCGGCCTACTTGCATATAGGAGTTTACACAATCAGTAAATTTTGCTATTTCTGCAGCCTCTTGGGGTCCGAGTGGAACAGCGGCATTTTTTATGGTTTCTGGGGTATATCAGATAGTTCTATTAAATCCAGCGCCACCGATACTTCGTGCGCGCGCCTCATCTGTAGAAAGCCCGACGGATGCATTCCCACACTTTTGGATATCTTTAAGTTCTTGGGCTTCTTTTTCTGGAGTTACTTCTTTTTTATCTCGACGAGTTTTTTGAGGATTTTCATCGAGAAATACCTTGAGTCCAGCAAGGGTACTTGGAAGATTGAGTCACTTTTTTGGAGATGATGCTGTATTGTTCGTCATGACTTCACATCCGAGAGCGCTTTCAGATATTGGCTGCATGATTTTTATATGTTTATCCAGGAGTCCTTCGATTGATACATTTTTCCCACCGCCGAGAGCATTTGTGCTTCCAGGGACCATCTTTACTTTAATACAAAATATAGAGGTACAAGGCATATCATGAAAGAAGTCCCCAGCACTTGTAAGATTTGCTATCGTAGTTCCACTTGCTGATCCGGATGCAGTAGGAATCGGTCATGAACTCGCAGTAT
Organism: Candidatus Altimarinota bacterium; assembly: GCA_043770315.1. GTDB lineage: Bacteria > Patescibacteriota > Gracilibacteria > BD1-5 > UBA2023 > JAGOMW01. The sequence continues at coordinate 8,834 of JAYVIJ010000061.1, forward strand.
ATCCACCACCTACAGTTCACCCACCACCTCCACTTGCGATGACTCATGCGAGATCAGCAAGAAATGCATCGTCGACGATACCACTGACGGGTCCGATGGGGGTAGTTTTACTACAACTCCCTCCAAGGAGGGTCTTGAGGTCTGCTGCGATAGTACCCGTGTTGGTGGTTGGAGCTGGCGTTATACTTCCGCTTACAGCTGGAGGATTGACCGGAGGAGTGTTTATATTCGTATTTGCTGCGATATTTGCAAGTGGAAAGAGGGGGGCGATAGCTTTACTAGAAACAAAATCTTTAAATCCTTTTCCTGCAGCATTGGGCGTTCCCTCGTATTTCAGATCTTGTGAAAAAATCAGTCAGTTTATCTTTTCTATATCAGTAATAATATCATATTCTGAATTATTCTTGTCTCCATCCATATAGAGTCCAAGATAGGATATACTTACCCGAGCATCAGTTTCTTTTTGAGCATCTTTCTTAAGATTCTTGTATTCATTTGTGATGCATTGTGTGAGATTTACAAATGTGTTAGTACTGATGGTATTTCCTGCATTTTGATCTGCTTTCATATTTTGTATGATTTTCTCAGTAAATCATTTATAATCCCCATTTTCTATGGCATCAAGTGTAGCGCTTGTCGTCGGAATATTATTAAGCAGCAGTTCTGCTGCTACGCATTTTTTCCCAAACTGATTGAGCATAGGATTTTCTTGGAGGCGCTTATTCACTGTTTTTTGGTGAACCTTGAAACTCCCTTCATCGATCTTTGTGTAAAAATCAAATCCTGGATTTTCTCAAAGAAATCCTTCCTCCGCGTTTACAAAAAACGGAAAAAAAGACAATGCAATAAGAAGAAAATTCAAGATGTATTTCTGCATGTATCTATTGTATATGAAATAGAGAAAAAAAGCAAAATTTGCACTCTCGGAAAAATCCTTATAATGGTGGTGATTCAGTTAAAATAAATTTTTATCTTCATTTTTTATGCATACGTATATCTGTATTTTTCTTTCACTATTCTTCGTCGCCTCATGTACTTCAACGAGCTCAAATACCCCTTCGAATGTTCCATGAATTCAAGTCAAAATACCATCACCTGTTTTTGGTTCAGGAAAGCATACTTTGACAGTATTTGCTGATTTCCAGTGTCCTGCATGTATTGCAACGGATAAAATTGTCGGTCCAATTTTTGAGGAGTATGCAAAAAATGGATTTACAAAAATTATCTATAAGCAATTCCCACTGACTTCGATCCATCCAAATGCAGAACGAGATGCACTTGCTGCCCTCTGTAGTGCTGAACAAGGGAAATATATGGAATATAAGAAAGTCCTCTATGCTTTAGAAGAAAGAAAATCTGGAGCAAAGGTTTCTGATGATGATCGTGTGAATGCAGGAAAGGATATACTCGATACAGCAAAACTGACTCAATGTTTGAAAGAGAGTAGATATATCGATCAAGTCCGTGCAGAAATGAAAGAATGAGATACTCTAGGTGTCACAGGTACTCCTACGGTCCTCCTCGATGGCAAGAAGATAGATAATTCTGTATTTCGAGATCCAGTCATCTTACGGAGTCTTCTCGATACATGGCTCGAAGTTCCGAAGACTGCTTCAGGTGCAGCAAAATAATACTCCCGCAGGAAATAATAATCCCCTACGAAAGTGGGGGATTATTATTTCTTCATTGGAATCTTCCATGACTCGATGGCTTGATATCAGATCACCGAAGACTTCCACCAAATTGACCTTGAGCGAGTGCATAAGCAAAATCAGGCGATAATCCAGCATTGATCGCTTCTCTATATTTTCATGAATTCCGAATGCTTTCATGAGAACTTCATATAGCTACATTGTGATTTCCACGAAAATTTCCACTTTGTATAAGCTCCGAATAAAAAAGATAGCTTTTATTTTTTGATATTCCTTCTTCTGCGATAATTCCTTCTAGGATTCTGAGTTTTCCGAGTTCTCATTTTGTTTTTGTGATCAGTCTTTTGATAGTGACGATATTCGGAAGAAAACCAGTCTTTCGAAGTACATAGAGCTTTTGGAGTGCTTGATCAAAATTTCTTTCTTTCGATATCTCTCGCGTTCCCTCTATAGTTTGCTCTACTGAATCTAGGAGTTTCTTTAATTTTGGATTTCACTCAAAAAGATTCATAAGCTCATCCTTCTTCATTCATGGAAGTATGAGGGCAGGAATACGTCATCACTTTCCTCGTAAGATTATAGCGATCACTCTTTTGAAATCTCTCTGTACTTTTATAGTAGAGGGGCTACTTTCGAGAAATTTTTCCAACATCAAATACTGTGCAGGGTGGAGTGTCTGAATATAAGATTCATAGAGAATATCCATAATCTATTCTATTACCTTAAAGAGTTCATCGAGGCTTGTCTTGCCTTGCATCGCCTTGAGTATACCATCTTCTCGCATGAGCATGAGATCTCATTTACGGGCTTTCTCGATGATCGCTTTTGGACTACTTCCTTCACGTATAAGCGCACGAATATCATCAGTAAAGGAGAGGACTTCATAGACACCGATACGTCACTTATATCCCGTCATACCACAAGCATCACATCCATTTGATCGGTAGAGTGTGTATTGATCTCGTTTTGCGGCGACTCCCGCCATACCGATATCCTTAAGCATCCATTCTATGATATCTTTTTGGCTTTGATCTGCTTCATATTTTTCGATACAATGAGGGCAGAGTCTCCTGATAAGCCTTTGGGCGATGATCACATCCAGACCAGAGGCGAGAATATAACTGGGTATTCCCATATTCATGAGACGCTCTATCGTCTCTCACGCACTCTTGGTATGGAGGGTCGAGAGTACGAGATGCCCCGTCATCGCTGCTTGCATCGCGATCGTCGCTGAGTCGAGGTCACGTATTTCACCGATCATGATGATATCTGGATCTTGTCGCATCAGGGCTTTGAGTCCAGTCGCATAGAGATAGTTTTTCTTCTCATCCACCTCACTTTGTACGACTCCAGGAAGTTCGTATTCTATAGGATCTTCGAGGGTGATGACTTTGCGATCAGGAGTATTGAGAGTCGTAAGAAGAGAATAGAGGGTCGTCGTCTTTCCTGAACCCGTCGGTCCTGTCACGAGGATAGTACCATTCTTCTTCTTCATACTCTTTTCAATCTGGCGTTTCGAGGTCCACATGAGACCGAGTTGGTCGACGGTCGGTATAGATTTGGTCGAGTCGAGGATACGACATACGGCATTCTCACCATAGCGTACGGGAAGGGTAGAGACACGGACATCGATCCGATCACCTCCATCGACGATACGGTACTTTCCATCTTGAGGGACTTCAGTGATGTTGAGTTTGAGATTACTTTTATATTTCAGGCGCTCGAGAAGAAGTTTGTATTCTCACTTATCGAATGTACCAATCGTCACGAGTTCACCATCGATACGGATGCGGATCGCGATCGTCGTATCACTCGTATCATAGTGGATATCTGAGCTTCAGAATCAGAGGGCACCACGAGTCATCAGAGTGAGAGCTGCATCACTATCTTGGAGGCGCAGTTTCTCGTGGAGTCCTCGAACAAATTCATCATAATTTTCTGTATTTTCTTGTTTTTTTTGATTCACTCGAACTGCTTCGATTTTTTCATGGAATTCTTCTTCATTATGGATCGCGAGAGGTGCCTCTTGGGTTTGAGAATCCGGTGTTCCTTGGGTAGGAGAGGGTGTATCTTTTTGGGGTTCTGAAGTAGCTAAATCAGGTGTCCCTTCACTCGATAAGACCCCCGTATCTTTTGAGAGAGGAGTCTCAGGATTCGGTATTGTCGATTCGGGGATTCATACAGGTACTTCGAGATTTTCGGGAGTAGGTGCAATGATAGTAGACATAATCTTATCATACTAGAAAAAGTCTTTTTTTGCAAAAAAGGAAGACTTTTCTTTTTCGAGAAAGTAGATATATTATAGCTCTATGGGTTTTATCATGCGAAATGAGTCTTTCACTTGTCTTCACTGTGGAAAGATGATCGAAAAACATCCGACGGGTTCAGCACGTAATCACTGTCCTTACTGTCTCTATTCAATGCATGTCGATGATGAGAAACCAGGAGATAGGCTTTCAGAGTGTCATGGACTTATGGAGCCGATAGGGGTAGATTATCGCAAAGGGAAGGGAGAAGTCATCCGTCAGAAATGTCAGAAGTGCGCAAAGGAAATGGTAAATATCTTGGCTCCAGATGATGAAATTTTATCTTTTATCAGAAGATTGAACCACACGAGATTTTAGTTGTATATATATCTATATTACATATAATATATATGCCACCATCAAGGAGGAAACTGTGACGACACGAAATTTTTGGATTTTGGGAATCTTGGTTCTTCTGAGTCTCTTCTCGGTTTGGTACACGAACCATCGGTGGAGACGTGCAAAAAAAATCAGTGAGAGAAAGCGCCTTCTTGTAGGGCCAAATCCAATACTGTTTTGTTCGCTCATTGCGGCAATCATTTTTGCAGCTGACTGGTGATACTCTGCCCCGGCCGGCGGACGACGCGCTCCACTTCGGTGGTAGCGTGTTTCTTTTTGTATTTTTTTTGTTTTTTGTACTATAGAGACATGAGTTTACAGCAAACTAGACTATGCAGTTCCTCGCAGTGAGTGGAACAAGTATTCTTCGGAACATTCTCGAAATATGTAAAAAAAGAAGATACCCTCATCCTCGCAGTAAGTGGGGGAGTCGACAGTATGGTACTTTTGGATTTAGTGCTTCGGTATCATATTGTAGAAAAAATCATTGTTGCACATTTTGATCATGCTCTGCGATGAAGCGAGTCAGATGGAGATCGAGAATTAGTCGCGAATTTTTGCAAAGAAAAAAATATCACCTTCGAAGTGGAAAAAATGGATATCGCAGTTCTCGCAAAAAATGAAAAACAGAGTATCGAATCGGTCGCTCGAAAATATCGGTATGAATTTTTGTTTTGAATGGCAAAAAAACACTCTGCGAAATACACTCTCACAGCGCATCATAGAGATGATCAGATCGAGACAGCGATGTTCAATCTTATTCGAGGAACGAAACTCGGTGGTATTCATGCACTCTCCGAACTCTCAGATTTTGATGCTTGATTGATCCTTTTTCGACCACTTCTTTCGACTTCGAAAAAAGAAATCTTCGAATATGCTCACGAGAAAAATATACCATTTCGAGAAGATTCTTCGAATCTCGATACCGACTATCTTCGAAATAAACTTCGCCATACGATCCTTCCAGAATTTGAGGTGATCAATCCAGAATATCGACGAGCAATTTCAAACTTTATCGGGTATACCGAAGAACTAAAATCTTGGATCGATGAGGAGGTACGTTTTTTTCTTTGAGATACGATGAGTTTTTCAGTACAGGATTTCGAAAAAAAATCTTCTTTTTTTCAGAAGGAGATCCTACGATATCTTTACGCGCAAGCAAACCATGGGACGGTCGGACTCTCTGAAGGCAATATCGAAGAAATGCGACGATTTATTCTGACTGCAAATGGAGGGACAAAAAAAGAGATAAAAAATCTCCGCTTAGAGCGGAGAGGAGGGAAGATTCTCTACGATTAGTTATCCTTGTCTTAGTCGTATAGTTTCATATGTTTTAGAAGCTGCTTCTTTTGAGAGTATTACTATACCATCTCTTAAAGAAGATCCAATAATATAAGACTTTCCCTCAATATTAAACTCGATTCAATTTGGAATATTTCCACTTGAAAATATATTGGTAATGTCTATATCATTGGTATTTTTCCCTGCAATTTCAGGGTATGTTTCCGTTTTGAAAAAGATACCTTTTTTTATTGCAGCTCTGCCGAGAATGTCACTGACGATCGCATCTCTGATATCCTTAAATCAAGGACTATGTAGGAGTGAATCCCTGAGTTGTGATCAAATATCCTTATCTGCGGTATATGTTCATATAACTGAATATAATCGTCCATATGCCGGATCTGCTGCTCTCAACGCATTGAGGAAATCTTGGGTTTTTCATTCCAGGTTACTTCCTACTTCGGCTCATGTAGCTACTCCTCATCATTGTTTTTCTCCTCATGCTGTTCTCCAGGGAGCTAATTTCCCCCATGCACTATTCCATTCTATAAGGAGTGTCTTCAGTTCTGATGAAGAATTTGCCCTGAGCACTACTTCAGAAAATAATTTCTGATGATCAGGATCATTGGTGATGAGCCTTTTCTTATCTCATATTTCTCCGCTCTGGATGATGGAGTTCGCAAGTCAGTGGATGAACTCACTACCTACCAGGGAGCGAGTCGGTATCCTTCAGTTAGCGTATACTGCTTGGAGTGCTCAAAAAGTAGTATCATCGATATTTGCAAAAGAGAATTTTCAGCCTGATTTTATTCTCTTGATAATATTTTCAAAGACTTTTTCCAGCTCAGCTGGCTTCATAGCAAGGATAGTCGGCGTATCAGGGATTTCTCGCTTTCACTCTTCAGCTCATGGAAGCTCGTGGGTAGCTTCGATCCGTGGAAGCGGTACATCTGCTAGATTTATGGGCTCGATATGCAGACTATCAGTAGTAATACTAGGAACACTTGTTTCCCTTCTCGAAACAGATGGCACCCTTTCTATTTCGAGTGACTTTAGTAAGGCACCTGCTCAAGCTGTATCTGATGATTTTGATGCATCTTCAACTAGTCTTAGCTTCTCTCTTTCTTTTATTCGACGTTCAGCAATGGTACGAACTTGATCTCCTGTGAGATTTCAAGACATTTTGTCGTAGCTTGGTGAAGTTAGGTATTTCTCAGGATTAAAATCGATATTCTTAGACATACATACTTTATTAAGAATAATATAAAATAATTGTAACATTTATTATTTTAAATTGCAAAAATTCCTTATATATCATATTTTTCCAAAGTTTTTCAGTAATTTTGAAAATTGTTCCAATTAGTATAGTGTGAACTTATGATTAAAAATAATCAATCTGATCCCTTTTCTGCAACTCTTCCATATCCGCATAAGAATGTCCAAAGAGTCGAGGATTTTTCGAAAAGGATGCAAATGGAAGTAGCTCGTATCATGCCAAGGACACAATTTATCGATTTACGTCAATTAGTGAAAACCAGCATCAAATTCGATATTAAATATGCGAGTACAGATAACTTTGTAGAGATAGCATTCTATATATGATACTCCTATGCTTCTTCGACGAGAAGTCGTCCTTGGACTGATGCAAGCGAATAAGGTACTCAGAAAAAAATGAACTAAATATTCTCTTATCGTCTACGATGCTGGTCGACACCAATCTGCTCATGAGAAGATGTATGAATGAGTAAAAGAACATAATAAGGAAGAGCACTTTGCAGATCCCGAAAGAGGCTCCATACATAGTTTCGGATGTGCTGTAGATGTTTCGATTTTATTTAATGGACAACCAATCGACATGGGTACAGGATTCGATAATCTCTCTATATTATCTGGAATCAGTAAAGAAAATGAGCTTACTCCTAAACAAAAAGCAAATCGTGTACTCTTGCATGAAGTTATGAAAGTATGAGCTTTCGAAGATATCGATACTGAGTGGTGATATTTTGATTTTGGAGGAGATGTCTACAGTAAGAGTAGCAGAGATAATCACCAGAAGATTCCATAAAAACTATAATGATTTATGGTAAACGCCATTTCATGGTTTTATGAGAGAGAATTCAGTGGTGGAGTAATCCCAAAGTTTTCTACAAGATACATATATGCTTTCCCGAGTACTTTATTATCATATCCTTCGAGAAAATTCAGGGTGATTTTTTCACCTCATTTTCGCTCTCCAGTAACACGGATTTTATGATTAAGTTGTTCATATGTTATCTTTTCATAACCGAACTTTTGGGTGTATAAGTATCGTTCTATATGCTTGATAAGGGTAGATACGATTTCTATAGCGTTTGGGAGATTTGCTGAATCTTGCAGATATATCTTATTCCCAGATACTTCTCCATACATCTGAATTCGAGAATATCAATATATCGAATTGAAAGAAAGCGAATCAACTCGCTCGAATTTTCCCCCATCTTTATCATTGAGTGATATTTGTACTATGAATGTAGCAATCCCATTTGATACTTTTATAGATTCCATATCATTCACGTCAGGAGTCACTTCGATGGGCGCTCATCGAAATGCATATTTCTTTATCTATTCACGCATTTTCTCCACATATACGAGACGAGCGTTGTGATCTTGGAGCACATCTTTGAGGTCTTGGCGATCTTCAAATGGATCTTTTTTTGATTTTTCAGGAGGAGCTTTTTTTACTCCAGGATATTTTTTTGGGTTATTCAAACGTTTTTGGATATTGAATGGATCAAGTCCAGTATGTATTCCTTCTTTTTCCATAGATTGAGTATATCATATATTTTCTTATTTGTCATTATTTCTGCCTCCCCTCCAAATATTTCTCGGCAATTGCTGGAAAAGTCACACGCTCCAATCTCGGGAGATCGGCTCAAAATATATCATTTACATTCTCTCAAAAAATATGCTTGGCTCAATATACTATCGCTATACGGGATCATGGTTGTTTCGCGAGAAATTCTTTTACTTTTCTTACAGTAAAATCCTCTCTTTTTCTATGGATTGCATCTTGGTCTTCGCAAGAAATATTAGGCCTATTAAGGTCTTTCTGGGAATTTTTTTCTTCTGTTGGATATATCCTTACTCTCGGATTTTCGAGAAAGTAGACTATAGCTCATCCATATTTTGCGAAGAGCTCATCTCTTCATTCTGGATCATTGAGGAATCTTTGTTTTTGCTTTTTCCATATTTGAAGAGCGGGAGTATCATCTTCTACCTTAAATCATTCTACGAATACATGCTCTATTTTTTGACTCGATAGTTCACCATAGATGGCTTTCTGATACATCGCAAGAAGTCTATATCGTACTGGATCAGTATAAGACTCCATCCCTGAATTCGAGTCGTAGTGGATTTGTCCGATATTTATAAGTGTTCCGATTTTCGGATTTCACTCGATGATCGTCTCTCTTCCTCATCAAGCAATATTCATCCTTAAATCCTGAAGGGATCGGGCTGATCTTCAGGGAATAGCACAGATAATGTCAGGATGTTTTTCTTGGGTGAATGTCTCCATATTTTGAATTATATCATATGTAGAAACATCTGTCACTATTTTTTTGAAAGACAATTTACAAAATTAATTTTGCTAAATTATAAATGTATGTTAAAATATACTTGTTTTAAATGCATCTTCTATTCAATATCCAATCCAAAATAAATATGTCTCCTCAAACTTTTCTTCCTTCTTCAAGTCGTGAACGTATCGGTGAAGCCATCGTCGGCGTATTATCATTCTCAAAAGAAGAGAAGTTTCATGGGCAGATCGTCACAGATATCGGTCGACCGAGTGTGTTCATCCCTTCAAGAAGTCTCGATACCAATATCGCTCTCTTGCATATGTTCCTCAAGTATGAGAAAAAATTACAATCAGAAGGTATACATGAAGATATAACATGAGTTTTTCATTCGATTGTACGAGCTTTTCTCCTCGAGCTTCGTAAGCTTGGAATCAGCGAGGATATCACATCGAGAAATATCGGAACTTCTCTTGGAAAACTCCTCCAAAAAGGGAATAAAAAAATTCTCGTATAAATATTTGCATTTTCCTGAAAATATCTATAATACCCGAGCTTCAACCGTTTATCTATCTGAGTGCTGACCCTCGTTTTCCCGAACAGGATCACATACAGAAACATATCTTCCGTGTGACAGACGAAATATGTAATTTTTTATTTTTATGGCTAAGAAACCAACCAAAGTCGTCAAACTCCAGCTTAAGGCAGGACAGGCGAATCCAGCACCTCCAGTAGGTACCGCCCTTGGGCCTACAGGTATCCAAATTGCCGAATTTTGTAAACAGTTCAACGACAAGACTAAAGATCAGATGGGGAAGGTCCTTCCTACAGTGATCAATATCTATGACGATCGAAGTTTCGATTTCTATACAAAGCAACCTCCTGTGACTTGGTGGATCAAAGATGCGCTCAAGCTCGCATCTGGATCAAAAGAGTCTCATAAGACAAAAGTCTGACATCTCACGAAGGATCAACTCAAAGTGATCGCAGAAGGGAAGATGCCAGATCTCAATGCGAATGATCTCGATCATGCTATGTCCATCATAGCTGGATCTGCTCGTTCTATGGGTATCACGAGTGATCTCAACAAATAATACTGTGGTAGGTCGGATCTCGAGAGAGATCCACCTCCGATCTGACGCCATCGTCCAGTGGTTAAGACAACGGGTTTTCATCCCGTAGACCGGAGTTCAATTCTCCGTGGCGTTACCATTAAAAATTAAAAATTCTTACTCGGAAGAGTAAGAATTTTTTTGTTGTCTGGATTATTTCTTTGGTATTTCTTCCCTATCAACGTAATATATCGGCATGTTTTATGAAATCACTCTTATTCTATGTATATATTCAAAATGAACTTCCTCAAAAATATCATCACGAGTGCCATCATAATATTCCTTATAATTCCATGAATGACATCAGCTCATCAGCCGAGAATTCCACTAGGGGATCAGACGACCGTTATTGATCCTGAGATATCAAAGGCATACTATACCAAGCTCATGAGGAATTCTCAGACATACACTATCACTTCAGATATACCATTCGCTCTGTATGTAAATATCTTAGTTCCAGATATTCTATGACAAAAAAAAGATATATCTGCAAAAATTATCCAAAATGGAAATATCGAAAAACCTTTTGCAATTCTCGATGGTGATACTTTCGAGTGGACGAAGATGTTCGAACCTTTCGGCTATGATACGTACTGGAAAGGTCCTGAATATAAAGCAAAGGTGGAAGCGGGAACATATGATATCATCGTCTCAAGTAACATGAATGATAGTAAGTATTCTCTGGCGATCGGTGAGGCTGAGAACTTCGACTTCAGAGAGACCATGAACGCACTCGATCTCGTACCGAAGATAAAACGTGATTTTTTCGATGAATCACCGATTTCTTTTATCTTCTCGCCATTTGGTTGGTGACTGATAGTTATTATGTATACTCTCGCCTTTATATTCGGATTTGCTTACCGATATTTAGTTCGGAAATTCACTAAAAATACTCTACGTAAAATGCATAGAAATATCGGTCAGCCAGATCGTCTCGTGCGAGCTCTGATAGGATTGTTTTTACTTATTTTGGCTATTGTTACATCGTGGAGTCCTATCCTCTTGTTCTTTTCTGGATTCGCTTTTTTCGAAGCGATCTTTATCTGGTGTTGACTCTATGCGGCTCTCGGGAAAAATACCTGTCCACTAAGCATGTCTGCGAGATAAAATTTCAAATTAATATCATATTTATTACATCAAGAATTCTCTTTCTCGAAAGAGAGAGAATTTTATATGAAATTACTTATTTTATGCGAAAATCCTCCTTTTTTCTATTGAAGTGACAATAGCCACTAACTCTTTATCAACTTCACTTTGTTCAAGTATTTTAGCTATTTGGATAGCATTAAAAGAGACTCAAAATTCATCTTTACTCCAATCACTCAGAATTCACATCAATTCTTTTCCAGGAGCTATAGATAGTTTACTAGAAGTTGAAATCCAGTAAGAACTTACAATCTTTCTTGCCTCTTTATTCCAAGTACTTATACTCGATGATTTATTTTTTATTCTTATTTCATTGGAATAATTATCGACTATATCATCTTTCATATTGATTAAAATTTCCTCAATTTTATTATTTATTTCAATCAAATTTGGATTACCCTTTGTATGTCTATTCGATATAAACCTAAGGATTGCTTCAGGAATAATAAGATAATTTTCAATTTCTTTCTTGGACCAAATATGAAGATTAATCTTTTCCTTTCTTGCTTCTTGCAATCTTTCTTTTTTTCCTCATCAAGATGATAATCAGAGTCAAATATACAATATACAGATATATCCTTAATATCCTTTAGAGCAAGTTTCGAACCAATTACTCTCTGCCATCAGCCCCATCCACCGACATGAATTGTTGGAATTTTATTTAGTGGCTCATCACTATTAGGAAAAATTTTATCTTGAATTATTTTTAATATAGCAATATCATCGATAGGTCATTCCAAAATAATAAATTTTTTTGATGACCAACATTTTATTAGTTCTAAGTTTTGGATACTTCCAATACTAGTGATCATTTCTTGAACAGCTGGTAGATTAGTTGAATACCTTGAAGTATCTTTTTCTTTATCAATTATCAATATATTTTCAGGATCGACTTCACTAATTATTTCTATTGAATGAGTTGCTACTATAATTTGATTAAATCTATTCTTTAAAAATCTAATTAACTTTCTTTGTAAATCAGCATGCAAATATACATCTGGCTCATCCAATATCACAGTCGATCATCTTTTACATCTAGCGAGAAACCACATTGTTTGTAGCCACATTTGTAATCCATGCCCCATCCACCCTATTTCCGCAACAAATTTTCAATCTTGAACAAGTAAATTTGGAGAAATATCGTTCAAGCGGTCACCTTTTATAAATTGTCTTATTTCTATACTTTGCCAAGTTTCATGTGCTAATTTACAAAATTCAGAATAGTTTTCTTCATAAAAATATTGAAGTTGATTACGAAAGTGACTCGATGCAAGGTTTGAAAAAATATTTGATTTCACATATTCTTTCTCAAGAAGGTCTTCAACTTCTTTTAGAGGTCAAATTTGTGGTAGGATATTAATATCTGGCAAAAAACAATCCTTTGCTTGAGATTTATTTTTGATTATTTTACCATTTTCATCAAAAATAACAGCATGAATTGAGAAATCTTCGCTAATAAAAAGTTCAATTTTTGTATTATTTTTGAAATTAACAGTAACTTGTGCTGGCGAGGAGCCTAAAAGATGAAAAATATTCTTAAGAGATATTGCAATTCATTTTAATGATGGATTTATTCCGATGTAGTTAATTGGTAATTCTAAATCGGCAGGTGGTGATTTATATTGGAGATTCCTATATCTATTCGTAACCAATGAAATTAGTCTTAATGCTTCTATTAGAGTTGATTTTCAGGCATTATTTTTTCAGACAATAATGGTAAAGTCAGTAAATTTTATCTTGTGCTTATTATAGCAACGATAATTTTTTAGTTCAATATCTTTTATCATGTGCTTATAGTAATAATTGCTATTTTATTAAAAACCTTTTGATCTACAAATTTAATAAACTTTTGTAAATTAGGAATATTTTTTCTCCAAAATTAAAAATACGATTTATAACTTTTATATAAATATCTTCTGCAACCACGCCATCCACTTCTTATAGGGTGGGATGGTATCGAGGGTGAGCTTCGTACAATATGTGAGGTCTTCTTCGATCTGTGTGAGGAGGTCTCGTACGACTCCGTCGGTCTGTCGGAATATCGCATTGGTCTCCGAGAGGAGATCGAAGCTCCCATAGGTGAGATTGGCAGATCCGAGGATCGCCGTACATCGGTCGATCACGATCGCTTTCGCGTGTATGCGACCAGGGTAGAGGTGGACGGAGAGTTTGGGATTGAGTTTGTGTGGATGCAGGAGACTCGGACGCAGAAGTTGGTAGATACTATACATATTCGCGTGATAGACTCCATCAGATCGATCGGGGATGATGATCT
>JAYVIJ010000062.1:0-2757 GCA_043770315.1 Candidatus Altimarinota bacterium
TACCGTGATGGTGGGGGATTTTCGATGAGTACTCATAAAAAGTTCTTTAGTGGAGTGACTCAATTTGATCGAGTATAGCTAGCTGTTTGTGCAAATTGTTGAACTGATTGGACGATATTTTCCCAATTATTCTTCCAATCAGATACATCTGACATTGTTGAGAGAATATCCATAAACATCTTGAGCCTGACTCGCTTCGTAAATCCATCATGAGATGATTGTATCTCTTGTGATACATCCTGCCAAGCAAATGAATTGGCATCTATCCTGTTTGCTTGCAAGAGATGCTCAACCATAGACAAAAATGGTCGCCACACATGAGCAATGAAGTTGCCATCACCAATACTCTCACCTCATTGCTTGCTCGATATATTGTATGTAATGATCGTGGAACGAATAGCTCTGATATAACTAATGAACTCATTATTTTGTGTGAGTGTATTCAACTCTCATGGTGTTCCATTGGTACTGAGAACTGTATTTTTATCTGAGATATTAATATCCAATTCATCTTGTATACCAGCCGATAGTACCTCTGCGATGAGCTCTGATATATTTTGAGCTATATTTCATATAGGTGTATCTAGATCTATTGTGAGTTGTGTGATATTTGCTTTTATCATTTGCAACTCATCTATCGATTGTTGTGTGATAGTCTTTCACAGGATATTATCCACTCGTACTTGGATGCGTCCAAGTTTTTCTTCTGTGGAACGTGCCACTTGTTGTGATGTATCGATAGTATCATTTACTGATGATATTTTTGGTGCACTATTTTTGGTTTTACTTTTCTTGATTGTAGGAGACAATTTTTGTTGTTCTTTTAGAACTTGCATTGTTTTGAATTTATTCATTTCTTGCTCATAATAATTCAGAGATAGCTTCATAAAAATGGCTCGTGGAGGAAATAGTAGTCCATTTTGTTGTTTTGGCACCTTTCGTCGTAATTCTCGAGGCAAAGAATCTCCAGGATTCCAATATTCAATCCAATATTTTCATAATTTTTTATTTATATCCTGGGGTATGAATCCAGCAAGAATATCACCATCAGAGATAGCATCAAGTTCTATTGTGTGACGATCCAGATTAGAACATAGGGATTTCTGATTAGATTTTTTCACATATAGGCGAAGATCTTGCTTGAGTCTTTTTATCTGTTCATTGAGATCCTTCCTAGTTTTTTCTATTTGTTCTAGATATGGGGTGGCAAATATATCTAAAAATCAATCAAATTTGATGCCATATTTGCCTCTAGATTTCATATAAGTTGCCACTTCTCTAAAATCAATAATAATAACTCATCATGTAGTCAGTTCGACTGTATGTAATGAGGTCTCTTTTTCCAGTCGAAAATCTGGGATTGCATTATTTCACATATATTTTTGATTTGAATTTTGTTAATTATAATAAAAATTATTATATGTCAATTTTTATATTGTGTTATAATACTTTTTTGCTTATTTCCACTTTTTTGCTATACTGCCCATCTATGCAAAATGAAACAAACACCCCTACTCGCCGTCTCGTGCTCACCTGTCAGTCTGGACTCGAGTCACTCGTCAAGCGAGAATGTGAGAGACTCGGGTGTACCGAGATAGTCACGACAGATCGCCTGATATCTTGTACAGGAACAGATCAGAATATGTATGAGCTCCTCACGTGGAGCCGGTTCTCCAATCGCGTATATATCGAGTTGGCAAATGCGAAAATCGAGGACTTCGATACTCTCTATGATACCCTTAATGGTCTCAAGTGGACTGACTATCTCACAGGCAAGGAGCGGATCATCGTCGAGGCTGCGTCCACGAGATCTACTCTTGAGCATACACCAACCATCCAGAGCGTGAGTCAACGAGCGATATTCTCCACACTCAATACGCCCAATCTGACGAACGGGATCGAGGTACATATCCTCATCCTCATGATCGACAATATGTCCCACATACTCCTCGATATCACCGGTGACCCACTCCATAAGCGTGGATACAGACGAGAGGCAGGAGAGGCGCCAATCAAAGAAAATCTCGCAGCAGCACTCGTCGCATTCGCCAACTGGAAGTATGCAACTCCCCTATCGGATCCGATGTGTGGATCTGGTACGATCGCGATCGAGGCCGTGATGATCGCTCGCAATATCGCTCCTGGTCTTGCTCGACATTTTCGTGTAGAGGAGCTCAAGTTCCATAATAGCGAGTTATTGCAACAAGTACAGGATACGGCTCGCAGCAAAATCTATCCAAGTGGCAAGTATACCGTCACTGGGATGGATATCGATCCTGAGATGATACGGATTGCGAGGGGCAATGCGAAGCGAGCCGGAGTCGACGGGGATATCATATTCTCAGTCGGTGACTACGTGAGTAGTCCAACATCTGAGGGCATCATCATCTCGAATCCCCCATATGGGAATCGACTACAAAATAACCAAATAGACACAATCTACCAGAAGCTAGTAAAAAATGTGAGTGATCAATGAGGCGGATTCATCACGAGTCACGATATCGGGAGGAATACTCTCGCCAACAAAAAACTCCTCAATGGAGGAGAAGAATGCAGATTTTGGTATAAGAAGGGTTAGTAATCTCCCCTGAGGTAGACATATCAAAAAGTCTACTAGATGGGATGATCCGCCTTAGCGGATTCACTCTACAAAAAGTGCAAGCAAAATAAAAAATCTCATCCCGAATTATTGGAATGAGATTTTTTTGTGAATTATTATTTTCCGAAGAGTCCTTTGATCTTTGCGAATATTCCACC
>JAYVIJ010000063.1:0-22030 GCA_043770315.1 Candidatus Altimarinota bacterium
CCCATGAGAGAAAAGTAAATCCAGAAAGAAGTCTTATAAATCCATCAAAAGTGAAACCATTCCAAAAAACAACGAGAAGAAATGTGAGAATAAGAGAAAGATAATACACTGGTGCGATTCGGAAAAATCTCTCACGAAGTGAAGGAAAGAATTTCGGTACTGAAGAATCCATATTCCATGTCTTCCAATATGAAATTGATCGAAAAAATCCTGAGAATACGAAAAATATACTCACGACAAACACCAGATGTTCCGTGAATTGATAGATATCCCAAGAGATTTCCGAAAGTCCTATAGTATTACGATGTTGATTCAAGTGATACAACACGACGATAAGAGCCGCAAGTCCTCGAAGTCAGGTGAGTCAAGAGAGTTTCATGAACGTACTGTATCGGAGATTCCTAAAAATACAAGATGCATGTACAAGATTAAAGAAATGCAATATCTCTTCTGAATACCTAACTAAAATTACAATTTAATAATACATTTACTGCATAATTTGTTCAGAAATTTATATCTGTCCATCAACGCTTTACTTCAATATTCTGACGAAAAGTATTAAATGTTGCTCACACTATTGGCACCTTTTGTTGATTGGTACATATAACCTCATGCTTTCCTTTTCCATCAGAAAAAAGGACCCGTACTGCCTGATTTGTGGCAAAAGTAGTATTATTCACCTTGAGTGATTGAGTCCATCAATTACTCCATCGCCAGGTCTGAATTTGTCATGAATTATCTAATCATGCTGGTGAAACTTGGTCAATTTGTTTCTTTCATTGGCGAGAAACTCATAAGTTATTCCTGCAATATAAGACTGCATCAATTGAATTCCTGCTAGTATTAACTACTAAATCTTGTTTAACACTATTTCCCTTTTGTACTCACTCTGGACAACTAATTCAGTGAATCGTAGTTAATTTTGATGGTTCTCTATAATTATCCGCAAAACTTCTATAGCCCCTACTACTATTATTGGGATTATCCCATCTTGAATAAACATTTATACCTACCAGAGCACCCGAAACAACTGGAGAACTTCAAGATTGAGCATCAACTGGTCAATTTGAATATGAAGTAGGTGATATAGCAGATAAAGCTCCTGCAAGAAGTATAGTTTTTCAGTTCATAAGTATGATTTATAATGCACCGTAAGAATACTTAGTATAATGTTAAGTATAATTAAATTGTCAATATCAATACATCGCTTTACTTTTTTATTCGACTTTCTCTTATTTTTTCCTAAAATCTCATTATGAAAAAAGAATTCATAGATATCCTCTCTTCTCTCAATACTAGACAACTCGAAGCCGTCGAGACGATCTACTGACCAGTACTTGTGATCGCCTGACCAGGAAGTGGAAAGACTCAGCTCCTCTCTGCCCGTATAGCAAATATTTTGAAGTCGACCGATTACCTTCCTTCTAATATCCTCTGTCTCACCTTTACAGAAAATGCTGCGAAGAATATGCGAGAGCGCCTTGCTTCGATGATCGGACAAGATGCCTATAGGGTCGCTATCCATACCTTTCATAGCTTTGGGAGTGAAGTTTTAAATCGGTTTCGTTACCTGACGAAAGAATACAACGATGCAAAGCCAGTAGATAGTATCGAGTCGTCTCGCATACTTGATGCTCTCCTTGAGACACTTCCTTGGGATAGCCCCTATAAACCATGATTCCGAGCCAGTGATACGATCAAAGAAGTGAAGGCAACCATCGATAATCTTAAAAAATGAGGTATCACTCCAGAGTATTATCGAGCTATACTTGAACTCAATAAAGCGGCTATAGAGAAGATCAATCCTCTTATAGCAAAGTACTGGTCTCAGATCGATGTTCTCTGACAAAAAAAAGAGGACAAAGAGAAAAAAATTGCTTTCTTCGAAGAATTTACAAATAGTGTTCGAAAATTTTCTGAATGAGAAAAAAACATTGGGAATTATGAACGATTTGAGACAGTCATCATCCGAAGCCTTGATGAAGCATGGGAAAGCTACGAATGAGATGGAACGACGAAATTCCTCGGATCATGGAGAGATACTTGGACTGTGAAAAATTATAAGTGAATCCGCGAACTGAAAGAAACAAATAAGATTACTAAACAGGAAGCCCTTGCGGGTATCTTTGAAGCGTATCAGCAAATACTCAAAGAGCGAGGACTCATCGACTTCTCCGATATGATCCTCGAGGCGATCGGACTGATAGAATCAAATGAGATTGTCCGTATGAGTCTTGCGGAACAATACCAATTTATCATGGTCGATGAATTCCAGGATACCAATGAAGCACAGATGCGACTGATCAACGGGATACTCTCTGTAAATACCGAGAATCCGAATATTTTTGCCGTCGGAGATGATGATCAGTCGATCTATAAATTCCAGTGAGCAAATACGAAGAATATCCGAGATTTTCATGATACTTACAAAGATACCAAGCTGATAATCCTGGAACAAAACTATCGATCCAAAGAAGAGATTATTCTTCAAAGTCGTACAGTTATTCAATCAGAAATGAACGATATTGCCAATATTTTCGAATGAGCGGTAAAAAAATTCGAATCTGTGCGTGGAGAGTGATGAAAAATTACCAAGAAAAAATTCAAAAATGAGCTCGAAGAATTTTCTTGGATCATCGATGATATTTCCGAAAAAATCAAAAATGGAGTCAATCCGAATGAAATCGCTGTCATCACCAAAAAAAATAAAACCCTTGAAATTCTCGCAAAATGACTTCTCGAAAAAGGAATTTGAGTGAATTTGTCCAAAAATGAATCCATATTTGATAATGATCTCATCATTCTCATCATCAATATTCTCAAGCTTCTCTCTTCACTCGAGTGATCGTACCAAGATGAAGATAAGGAGCTTCTCATCAGTATACTTTCTCATCCATGTTTCGCGATCAATCGGCTCACTCTCTGGGAAGTATCAAAATCGATCTATCATGCCAGAAAAGAGACGACTCGTTCTTGGATCGAGACACTTGCGAGTCATGAGGATCAGACACTGAGAAATGTAGCAAATTTCTTCAAGGAGCTCTCTTTGCGTGCTTACACAGAGCGACTCGAAGATATCATCGACTACATCACAGGAGCGAATCAGCTCTCACTTCCCGATGATTATGACGAAAAGTGAAGCACGAATCCTCTTCAGATTGATATGTTTTCTGAGAGGGTAGACTTTGTTTCTCCTCTGTATTCTTATTATTTCGGACAATTATTAAATAATATTTGATCAAATATACTCTATACACGTCATCTCGCAAATATGCGAGCCTTCATCGAGTGAGTACGAAGTTATAAAAATGGAAGGAATTTCCTCTCTCTCGATCATGCCATAGACCTCCTCCAGCTCATCGAGAAATACGATCTCGATATCGAAGTCGCGGAGAGTATCGGTGACGAGAAAAATACGGTGAACCTGATCACGGTCTATAAAGCAAAGTGACTCGAGTGGTCACATGTCTACGTCCCCTGTGTGACTCAAAGTGAATACCGTATGGGCAAATTCGGTGGATCTCCCCTTCCAAAAAATCTTCCCCTCGAAGCTGAGAAAGATAATGATGATGATATCGAGCGACTTATCTATACTGCTTTCACCCGGGCCAAAGATAGTCTCACAGTGACATATTCGAGTGAAACCATGAGTGAGAAATCGCTCGAACCACTCTCTTGTATCAAGGTAGAATCTGAAGATTGGGAGGAATCTACGACCGTACCTCTCACAAGTTTGAGCAAGACACTTGAAGTAGATAAAAAAGAACTCTTCACTCTTCCCTATCTCGGTGAAGAAACTGAATTTCTCCGAGATCGTATCGAGAAGATATTCGTGATGAATGCGACCGCGCTTCAAAACTTCCTCAATGTCGCTGACTCAGGTCCAGAGTATTTCGTCTCGAATACCCTCCTACGATTTCCTCAAGCCAAAAATATCGCCGCATCATATGGATCTGCTATCCATAAAGCGCTCGAAGATTTTCTCATCGATTATATGTCGAAGAAATCCTATGAGAAGAAGATCCTTTTTACATCATTCGAAGAATACCTCAAAAAAGAGGGTTTCGATCCCAAAACTGAAGAAGACTATATTGCTCGCGGAAGAGTCAATCTCGAATCTCTCTATAGCGAAATCACGGGTCAGACCTATGGTGAGCTCTTCCTCGAATATGACTTCCGTGCTGCCCATGGTGGCACGTATCTCCATACCGATGGGACAGATGCTATCCAGCTCACCGGAAAGATCGACCGCATCGAGCGACTCGCTGATGACTCACTCATCATCACGGACTATAAGACGGGAGGTGGATTCGATACATTCGATGGGAAGTGACCCGACTACGCGCAGATCAAGCAGTGGAAATATCGTCTCCAGCTCTCCTTCTATGCGATCCTCTTCGAGCTCTCTCCTCGTTGGAAGATGTTCCAAAATAAGAGATATGAACTCTTCTTCGTCGAGAAAAATCGTGATGAAGATCGATTCCATCGAGTCATCGAATATATCCAACAAGGTGAGATCGAACGGACGAAAAAACTCATCATCGCCGTGATGTCAAAAATAGAGAATCTCGATTTCCCTGATATTTCGAAGTATCCCAAAACTCTCGAAGGAATACGGATGTTCGAAGAAGATTTACTTAATGATAATCTTTAAAATATGACTTCACCTATTGATTGACTTGTAACTGAACTCAGAAAAGATTGAATAGAATGAATTAAAAACCTTATTGCTAGGAAAGAACAAGAACAGTTCTTTATTGATTTCAAGAATTTTTCAATTCGTGATTATTCTTGAAAAAAAACATTAGAAGATAGTGATCGAAAGAATTTTTCGAAGGCTATCTCTTGATTCTGAAATTCTGAAGGCTGAGTATTAATATGGTGAATATCTGGGAAAGATCATGCTGAAATGTTAGATCCTATCAATTGATACGAAACATTTTTAAATCTTGTTAACTCATTTGTTTCCCGAAGCACCATTCCAGCACACATGTCGGTTGAAAATTTTTCAATTCCTTCGGATGGTGAAACTGGATTTGTAGTGACTATAATACCAAAGAGCGATAATACTCCCCATAGAACAATAGACTGACAAAAAGAATGACAATACTATATGCGTGCCTGAGATTCATTTCTACCAGTTCCCCATTCAGTCTTAGCTGGTATGTTTGGAAGAAGACCTAATTCAAAGTTATCATTCAATTTTATGATAACTACTCCTAAAATAGATGCAACTAACACATTGGTTATAGAAAAATGAATTATGTTAAGAAACGACTGAGCATGATTAGCAAGGCACGTTTACTGCCATTGTATGATAAATAGTATCCCCCAGTGTATGAATGAGACTGAGATATTTAGATTTAGCTGAAGTCATGATGAATTTCGTGCAAGTATGGCATTATGGAGACAAATGCAATGTTATTCGATTTGAGACTTTTTACTTGCACCATGACAATTCTCGCAACCCATAATTATAAATCTAAGACTACATCCCCCATTTAATGAGGATTTAAAGATTAAAGTTTGATATTGATGTGAATGACAAGAAAAATGATTATACGAACTTTATTATTCAAAAGAAAGATTATTTGAAATATATACAAAAGCATTAAGTTGAATTAGCGCAGAAGACTTAAGCAAAATAATGAAAGATGATGCTCTATAATCCCCCCTGACATTTCTTCCTCATCCTCGCGTGTATCTGTTACTCGTTTGAGTGGTGGATGGTGCGAGAGCTCCATACTCTCTGAGCGAGCTCCCTTGAGATCGCTTTTTATAAGGGATTTTTCACAGTGCTTCTGATCGGGAGTTATTTTCTCATCGCAGGAAGGATGAAAGAAAATTTCGAAAAGATCGAGAAAAAATATATCTTCCCTCTTATAGCATTTGGACTTATATTCCTCTATGGGAACGCTGCGTATGCGGAGGCGCTCCAGTATACAAAGGTCATGAATGTCCTCGTGATCATCTATCTTTCGATATTTCTCGGGATACTCTCAGGATGGTTATTTTTCGGAGAGAAGATCATGAAGTCTCTTCTCCTTTGGGCGATCCTCGCATTTACTGGCATAGTGCTGACTTTGTATAATGGTGAACTTTCTTTTTCATTTGGTATCGGAGAGTGGATCGCATTTACCATAGCATTCACCCTGACGATCACAGCAAGTATCGTGAAGTGGACCCCGAAGATGAATACCTGGTTTCGCCTCTTTATTGCTTATAGTATCGGTACGCTCATACTTACTGGCATCATCGCCTATCAGTGAAGACTTGGGAGCTTATTTATGAGCCCGATGCTCATAGGAGTCTGACTTCTCTACTCGGTGAGCACTGGACTTCTCGGACGAGGCCTGAAAGATCTCGGGACGAAGACGGTACCCATAGGACAGATGGGCATCATCATGCTTCTTGAGCCCGTGCTTCAGATCATCACAGCAAGCATATTTGCTCATGAAATCCCTCTTGGAATGAATATTTTTGGTATATTTCTCGTATTTATCAGTATAATCTGAGTAAGCCTTAAAAAATAATTATGCAACATTCACTCAATCCCATAGCTCAAGCTATAAAAATACATAACTCACAAGAACCTTCATTTTCGAGAGAGATTTTCGATGGATATCTCATCCATAAAGCTATGCAAGAAAGGTATCAAGCAATAATGACTCATACTTCTCACACACTTCACTAGGAGAACTTTTTATCTTCCTTTTTTCATCATCCACCAGAGAATCCCGAATACCGCTCCTGCGGCATGACCCACAAAACTAATATTTCCAAAGAGTCCAAGTCCGACATTGATGAGAAGCATGATGAGTACCTGATTCGCCATAGGACTCCGTGTCGACTGGAGATCCATATAGAGATAGGAGAGGAGTGCCATACAGAATCAGGAGATCCCGATGGTATTCCCCGAAGAGAGAAACCACAGAGATACAGCGACGAAGAGAGTATTTCCAAGAAAAAAATAAATAAATTCTCGTCGTTTCATACGAGATTCGACTTCTGGTCCAGCTTGATAGAGAAAATACGCATTTAAAAATATATGCAATATATCTCCATGGAGAAACTGATATAATAAGATTTGTCAGAAAATATATGGAAGTGTATATTCATTGATGATGATCGCGTGAAGACCGAAATATCCCTTTATAATAGGGAACATAAATCCTATCATAGCAACTACTACAGAGACTGCGATCAACATATGAGAGATATATCTCATCGGATAGAATGGTATACCAGAAGGAAGGCGAAAACGAATATGTGTCATACTAAAAAAATTAAATTACTCCAAGGGTGATATACCAAAAAGCTACTCACCAAATTGCTCCTATCAGATGTCCGACGAGTGAAATCCCTGGAAGAAATCAAAAAGCAATATTGATAATAAGCAGTGTTCCTATACGAGAAGCTTCTGGGTCTCCGATACTATAGAGAGTAATCCAGAGATACGCAAGAAGTGCCATGCAAAAGCCAGAAATTCCTATAGTATTGGATTTTGCTGCGAAGAAATAGAGTCCAAAAACACTGACGATCGTCGTCGATAAGAAAAATATGAGAAAATTCGCCATTCATAAACTTGACTCCAGTACTGGTCCAGCGATAAAGAGAAAGTAGGAATTCATCACCAAGTGAAGGATATCTCCATGGATAAACTGAAATAATCCCACCTGTTTAAAAAACTCTTTATAGTTTCATGTAGCATAATACACTGTATTAAAACCATATCGAAAAAGTCACTTATTTTGCCATACAATCAGCGATACAATCACCGATATGAAAATAAGTATATATGAGATAAGAGCTTCTCCTCATGAAGTCATAAAAAATTCCCTTAAAAAGTAAGGGAATTTTAGAGATTTTTTTGGAAATTACAACTATTTACGAAGATCGAGTTTTTCGATGACGACTTGATAGCGAGCTTCATCTTTACGCTTGAGATAGTCGAGAAGTTTACGACGTTTTGCTACCATCATGACTATACCACGACGTGAGTGATTATCTTGCTTGTGTGTCTCAAGATGAGACTTCAGATTCTCGATACGAGAAGTGAGGATTGCGACTTGGACTTCTGGTGAACCAGTGTCACCCTTATGAGTAGCGAACTTCTCCATGAGGGATTTCTTTTCTTTATGTTCCATAAATTTTAAGAAAGTATTTTAGATAAAAATCGTCAGACCAGAAAATACACCAGTGAGACGATATAAGTATATGAAAAGGCTTGAGAAAAGCAAATTTTACTTATAGAACTTGTCTGAGTGCCGTGATATTAAAAGCATAATCCATCTTCGTGGAACCAAGAATACCAAGGTATCCATCGTATCCATTGATTATTATTTTTTTTACGATCATCGTCGATGTTTCCAGTTCAGGGAAGAGATTCTCTTCCCCGATAAAAAGACTTATTTTTGAACTAATATCTAATCCAGCAAGAATATCGAGAAATTGATGTTTATTTTCGAGGAATTTTATCACTTGATACATCTCATCTCCGATCACTCACTTATGTCGATCGATATAGTTCGAAAGTCCGACATAGTAGGAAGCACCGAGGGAAGGTATACATGCAAAGGTGATCTCACCCGTGATCTTCGTCAGCCGAGAGACAAGCGTATAAAGAATATCATCGATGCGATTATTTTCTATTTTTTGTTTATACGATTCCTCAGCCTCGAGAAATACTGCTGGCATGGTTTCCATAAGATAGTCGACAAACACTCGAAGCCCTCGAGTAGTAGGAAGTCGACCTGCACTATTATATGGCTGAAAAAGGAGCCCCATCTTCTCAAGACTCATCATATCATTGCGCACTGTCGCGCTCGATACTTGAAGATCATGCTTCGAAAGAAGAGATTTTGAGCCAGTGATTTCTCCTGTTTTTATGTACTCTTCGACGATGAGTTTTAAGATGTTTACTTTTCTTTGATCAATCTTTCGCATCGGTACTATAAATTATACTACTAGAATTATCCGATTTTTTTAACCTTCATAGAAGCTCATTTATGTCAGAGTACTTGGACTCTATCTCAAGATACGATATCATCTGAGGAATCAATCAAATACTCTACTCCATCAAGTGATATCTTCAGGTCACCTCATGTTTTCTTTACGGTTCTCTTCTCTCCGATATATCGATCCCCTCATTGAGGCATATCAGGCGTACTAGATACCAAGAATTTCGGGAGAAAATAAGCAAATATAGCACTCGCTATCACAAATAAAACTGCATGAAGTATTTCGAAATCTACGTCTCATGAAAAATATACATAGACTCCGACGACCGCAGCTGCAAGCGAAAGAGCAAATCCATAGAATGTCGCTGTGAAGAATTCTATAATGATAAATCCTATCACCAAGCCGAGCCAGAAAAGAAGTATTTCAGACATAGATAATGAATTAGGGATTATTTGGCGCCGCCGAAAATCTTCGATACTCCAGCAAGTATATCACTATCGAGGATATATTTCGTATTTTGTCCGAGTGCTCACTCTATGACCTTGAGTTGCTCTTTCGTCACCGCTGCTCACTTAAAAAACTCTGCGGCTGCATTCGACTCGAGTTCGAGA
Organism: Candidatus Altimarinota bacterium; assembly: GCA_043770315.1. Lineage (GTDB taxonomy): Bacteria > Patescibacteriota > Gracilibacteria > BD1-5 > UBA2023 > JAGOMW01. The sequence goes on from JAYVIJ010000063.1 coordinate 9,573, forward strand.
GATTTCGCCTTTGCCTCTGCGACAGCGACGATAGCATTTGCTTCTCATTGTGCCTGAAGGATCTGAGATTCTTTTTGTCCTTCTGCCTGAAGGATCTGAGATTGCTTATCTCATTCTGATTTTGTGATAAGTGCGACCTTGTATCCTTCTGCTTCGAGAATCTGTGCTCGTTTCTCACGCTCTGCTTTCATCTGCTTACTCATGGCATTCTGGATATCATCTGGTGGATCAAGACGTTTGATCTCGACACGCAGGACCTTGATACCCCACTTCCCTGTTTCACGATCGAGTGATTCGAGGAGTCGGATATTTATTGCTTCACGATTCGAGAGTGTTTCATCGAGACTCATAGTACCAAGCACACTACGAAGATTTGTCTGTGCAAGATTCACTACCGCCATAAAAACGTTATTGATATCATAGGTTGCTTGGTATGGATCGATGATCTGGACATAGATGACTCCATCTACTGCCATACCTACGTTATCTCGAGTGATAATTTGCTGTTCTGGAACAGTGACTACTTGTTCACGAATATCTACTTTTCGAAGTGAATGAATTCCTGGTATAAGAAAAATAATACCTGGACCGACCGTATCAGTATATTTTCAGAGAAACTCACGAAGCCCTACTTCACCTTGGCTAATTTTTCTGATAAATGTCGGAACAAGGAATGCGAGAAATATGAGAAGTCCTATGATAAAAGGCGTTGACATAAGAGAGAAGTAAAAATATTAAATCTCTATTACTCTATATTTTTCTCTCTGAAATGCAATACAATCCACAGAAAATATAGCTGTAATTCCAAAAAAACATTAAAAAATTGAGTAAAACGATTTTAAATTTAAAAAAGTAATATTTCTCCAGAAAAAGCTTCAGGAAGACCTTTAAGAAAGGTATTTATAACTGAATAAGTATTGTATACTATATAAGAAAATATTCTTATTGTATCACAAGTCAAAATAAGTTGATGCTTTTAGTGAAGGTCTTATAATAATGAAGAATTATTTTATTAATCTTTCTCTTTATGTCCTTATCTTCCCTCAGGACGGGCTTATTTTTGATCATAGTCACTTTTGGATTATCTCTCCCCTGATCATACGTTTGAGCTGCAGCTATCAGCGATACTTATGTAGATTTCCAGGCCAATAACTGTACTATACCTGCAGGAAAAAGCATGTGTCCATCTACTCTGTATGTGACGACCTATGCATGAAGAAGTTTTAATGTCACAAATCTCAATCGAGGACTCACAACTCAAAATCTTCTCACTCCGAATAACTATATAACTATTCCTGGAAGTACAAGTCCTGCCTATACGGTAAGCACTCATATAACAGGAGATGCTGCGAACTATATCTCATATGGCGAGAGCAATAATCTCAATCTTTTCGAAGGCACACGACTCATCGCACGAGCCATCACGAGTGCGCGATGTACCAGTGGCACAATATGGAATGGGCAAATATGCTCTACTCCTGGAGCAGCAAGTCCTATAGCTTGTACTATGGAAGCTCGTATGTGTCAAAATGGAACAGTCATGCCTCGTAACATGAATACTTGTACATGGCTTCCGGATCAATGTGATACTCTCTATCCTACTGATCCCCTTCCTCCGACTCTGAACAACTATGTTACCTTTACAGCAAAGAGTTGCGTTATTCCTGAATGAAAAAGTACTTGTGTTTCGACAGCATCTGTTACATCTACGAAGTACATCGGAACAACTGGATGAAGAACATTTAGCCTAAGAAATGCTACTCGCAATATTACAACAAGTAATCTTTTCACCCCAAATAGCACAACATTAAACTCAGCTGGTTACCCTGTATATACTGTAAGTACAAGCGTACTTGGTGATGCAGCAAATTATCTTACGAATGGCGTAAATGATCTCATACTTACTGAATGAGGGATTAATGTTGCAAAAATGAGTGTAACAACATCATGTGTAACTGGGAGCACTTGGAATGGTCAAATATGTACATCATCTTCAATTCCAGTAACTCCCTGGCTTGCAACGAGTAAAGTCAACCTCAAAACAGGAAATGGAGATACCGTATTTTCTGATGAGCTCTACAAAAATATATCGAAAAACGCTTACTTGCCTGAGCAAGTAACGAAAAATATATCACTTCCCTCTACCACTTCCGTCCTCAATATAACACTTTCTTCTTCGAAAGCACAGTGTAGTGTATCTCCAAATTATAAAACAGATAGTGGCGTCTCATTCTCCAATAATGCAAAAGTCGTAAATAAAGCTGATCTTCCAAATTTTGCTATGACTCTACCTGTTTATTCATCAGCATCTCAAATCTGAGCTACACTCTATGGAAAAATATCAACCATAACAATAAGTTGTGATACTTCGAGTGAATCAACAAAAGACTTTCTTATTTATAATATAGCATTTGGTACTCTATCACCATCTGCGTATATAGATTTCCAAGCGAATAACTGCACTATACCTGCAGGAAAAAGTACTTGTGCCTCTACACTTTATCTTACGGCTCCTTCAGGAAAGTATTTCAGCGTAAAAAATGCTACTAGGGGTATTACTACATCGAATCTTCTCAATCCAAATAACTATATCTCTGTCGCTGGAAGTTCAACTCCTATGTATAGTGTCTCAACTCATGTAACAGGAGATGCAGCAAACTATGCAAAATATGGCGATAATGATCTTGTTCTTTATGAATGAACGAGTACGGTAGTTTCTATAGCAAAAGCCGTCATGAATGCAACGTGTGCAAGTGGATCTACATGGAATGGGCAGATGTGTATGCAAACATGAATTATGAATTGTTCTGGACCAGCTCGTGTGTGTGATGATTGACGAGAAATGCCAAGAAATCCAAATACATGTGAATGGATTCCCGAGCAATGTACACCAGCGACATATGCCACTCATATAGGACTCAGTGACTATATCATTAATGATAAGGTTTACGCTTATAACTGAGCTGAGATTATCGTGAAAGAATGAGAAACTCTAAGTATCAAATGATATGGTCGACCAGGAGCACTCGCGTATTTTTGGAGAGAATGACAAATAATGACTGATTCCGTAGGACTCTCTTCGACAACAGGTGAATGGATGCTTACAAATGTCTGGAGTCCTGCAGGAGCAAAAATAGTCATCCCAGGAACCTATACCTATATACTTTCTGGCCTTCCACCAAGTACCGTTCCAGGAACTATGATGCAATCTGCACAAACTGCAGTACGGATAAAAGTAGCCCCTGCAACAACAGATTCCTATATCGATTTCCAAGCAAACAACTGTACTATACCTGTAGGTAAAAGTACTTGTGCTTCTACACTCTATCTCACTAATCCTCTCGGTAAACTCTATAGTGTAAAAAATATCACTCGTGGCCTTACTACATCAAATCTTCTCACTCCAAATAATTATACCACAGTACCTGGAAGTAATTATCCATCATATAGCGTATCGACTCACCCAACAGGAGATGCAGCAAACTATGCAACAAACTGAATCAATGAACTCAGTCTTTTTGATAGCACTTCTAGTTCAGCCACTGCAATAAAGAAAGCAGTAATGACTGCATCTTGTACAAGTGGAAGTACGTGGAATGGGCAGATCTGTACTTCTGGTATTACGACACCACCGACAAATACGCCAAAACCAATGCTTTTTATTGAAAGAAATCCGAAGATTCTCTGACCAGGACAAAATATGACTCTCTCATGGACTACGACGAATGCTACTTCTCTTTCATATTTTTGTAGCGGACTCGGCGTGCAGGCTAATAAAAAAGTAAGTATTGCTGTGAATAGTTCACCTTATTCTAATTCATGGGACAAACTTATCAGTGACGGATGGACTGGAAAATATGAATGTGACTTTATTGCAGTAGGTCCCGGAGGAAGTACTGTCGTAGCAGATGCATTTACTATAACTCCTCGTAGTACTACTCCAAATCCTACTCCATATACTGATTTCCAGGCGAATAACTGTACTATCCAAGCGAATAAGAGCACTTGTGTCTCTTCAATATTTGTACGAGCGAGCGCAGGAAAGTATTTTCATGTGACCAACGCAACTCGTGCCCTCACAACATCAAATCTCCTCAACCCAACCAATTATGTCAGTGTCATAGGAAGCACTACTCCAATGTATATGGCAACTACTCACAGTACTGGTGATGCTGCAAATTATATCACTTATGGCGTAAATGATCTCATTTTAAAAGAAGGTGCTTCTGTGATATCGAAAGCTGTAGCTACAGCTGAATGTGTAAAATGAACGAGCTGGAATGGAAAAATATGTATTGCTGGATGAGGTGTAGCATGTACTGATGTCGTCAAATACTGTGAAGATGGATCGATCATGCCACGGGATCCAAACTGTGGATGGCTTCCAGGTCAGTGTGGTGGTAGAGTGGCAGAACCTCTTACGATTTCATGTTCCAAGTCTACATATGCTGTCGGGGAATCTATCTCATGTAAGATAGATGGTTGAGTCGGGACAAAAAGTTGCTGGCAACTCGGAACGAGAAATACTGAACCAACAGCGTGTACAAATGTAGGATGGATAGATAATGGATCTCTCTACTATTATAGTAGCGTAAGTACTTCTATGCTCTGAGAGTATACCCTCTACGTAAAAGATAGCCAATGAACTACAGCAACTACAAAAATAAACTATATCAATACTTCGACACCTCCGATATCGAGTACCATAAATTTCGAAGCAAATAACTGTACTATATCTCCAGGGCAAAGCAAGTGTGCTTCGACTCTCTATGTGAAAGCTCCTGCAGGAAAGTACTATAGCGTATCGAATCTCAATCGAGGTATCACGACATCAAATCTTCTCAATCCAAAAAACTATATGACGATAGCGGGAAGTAGCTCTCCTATGTATAGTGTCGGTGTGAGTTCGAGCTGAGATGCAGCAAACTATATAACTTATGGCGAAAGTAATACCCTTACCCTCCTTGAAGGGAATACTATAGTAGCTCGTGCTATCGCGAGCGCAAAATGTATGACAGGAAGTACTTGGAATGGAATAGCATGCAGTGGCTGATGAGGAAGTTCTACTGAGCCAAATCCAGTATGTAGCAAGGTAGGTCGTACCTGCGAGAATGGATCTCTCATGCCTCGTAATCCAAAGACATGTGAATGGTTGCCAAATGAATGTTCTATCGATCCTATAGAACTCTATCCTATCGACCCTCTTCCACCGATCAAGCCTTATGGAAATCCGACAATACAAGTATTGAGTATCGGATGACTCCCTCTCAATAGCAATAACTACATAGAAATCTCTAAATCTCCTACAGCCCCTCTCAAGGTAGAGTGAGAAATAACTTCTGTAAGAAGTGGATATACTATAAAACTCACCTCTAATAAAAGTGACTTCTTCATCCTGATGCCCGTAAATTCGAACTGAGTATGGACAAGCTCCCAATCACCAACCGATGATATCTATAAATCACGTATCGTCGTCGAATGAGATAATCTTCTCACATTCTCTCTTATAGATGATGCGACGAAAAAACCCATTGCTCAGACGTTCGTAAAAGTGAAAGTGAAGTTTGTCCGAGGTGGCATCATCATCCCACCAATATGTGTCATGGCTGCAGGAAGTACTGGAACTTGTCTGCCACCACCTACTACTCCTACATATCCAAACTGTCCGAAGCCAGGAACTTCTAATTCTGCGACGACGAGTTCTCTTATATATTGTCCTATCGATGATGCTATCGAAATAAATCCTACGAATACCATAAGCATTAAACCTCCAGTACGATGAAATAGTGGTGGCATCATAGCGATACCTCCAACTTGTATAATGGCTTCAGGAAGTACTGGAACTTGTCTGCCACCACCTACAACCCCTACGTATCCAAACTGTCCAAGAACAACTACTTCTGCAAATTCTATTTCTTCAAGCTCAATGATATACTGTCCTCCGGATGATGGTACTGAGATCAATCCTACGAATACTATAAATCCAAAACCTTCTATTAGAAAACCTCCTGTAGCAGGCACTGGTGTACGTGTGCCAGTAGAACAGCCTACTATCCCTCCATGTCGTACTACTGGAGGAAATAGTCTGACGATAGGATGTACGGGCGATTCTGTAGATGTCGTGATCGTGGATGGCATGCCTACTACTCCTCTAGAAGAAGCTCTCGATGCTGCATCTCGTAAACGTATCGATATGATCATCGCTCGTACACGATCACGTGTCGCTGACATGTCTACGAGCGCTGGTATAGCATTTATCGATAGCGCCATCAAACGTATCCAATCTCTTCCGAATAAAACTTCGAAGGCGAAACTCATAGATGCATATACCCTCTCACGACTCCAGTCACTCAGAAATACGATTCGGGCGTCGTCTGCTAACAACCCTACAGATGACTATATCGGACTCGTCGATAATGTACTGAGTAATTAATATTAATAATCAGCAAATTAAAAATACTTCTGAAATAAGAAGTATTTTTAATTCCATTGAAAAAAATTATTGTTTTATATACTCTTGAAACTCTTAAGATTTGTATATAATGCATCAGTCAAATAACCATATGCGATGCATCTCAAGAATACAATAACACTTACCTTGCTTTCATGATCAATATTGTCACTATCGGTGGATGAGCTGGTACATTCAATGTCCTCTATGGACTCAAAAGAAATCCCGATTTCAATATTTCAGCGATCATATCCGTCGCCGATAATGGTGGCACAACGGGTGCTATACGAGATAAGTATGGTATCCTTCCTCCAGGAGATATGCGTCGTGCTATCGCTGCTCTCGCAAAGAATACTGATATGGTGCGCAAGCTTTTCGAGTATAGTTTTAAATGAGAAGAGTGAGTGATCGGATCTAATAAAATCGGGAATATCCTCCTGACGGCTCTCGTCGATATCTGTGGATGAGATTATGAAAAAGGTATAGAAGTGATGAGTGAAATGTTCGATGTACGTGGTCGTGTCATACCCGTCACACTCGAGGATATCCATCTTGGAGTTCGTTTTGAAGATGGTACGGTCGTCATAGGAGAGAAAAATATCGATGTTTCAGATAAAAATCCTGGGGAACGATCCCATAATATCGACCAAAATATCGTAGAGGCCTGGCTCGAGTGAGGGAAGTGAAAACTCAATCCCAATGCAAAAGAAGCAATCCATAATGCTGACTATATCATCATCGGCCCTGGTGATCTCTATACGAGTATCGTCCCGAATCTCCTCTCCCTCGGTATGCGAGAAGCACTCGATGAGACCGATGCAAAAATTATTTACATCTGCAATGCTATGACGAAACGAGGCGAAACCACGAATATGGAAGTGATCGATTTTATCGATACGATCGAGCGATATATCGACCCAGGAAAGCTCGACTTTGTGATCGTGAATAATGGCATGATCCCTGATGAGATCGTGATGAAATATAAGACGGAAGAAAATAAAAAACCGCTAAAAATCAAGGATCTTACACTATTTCAAGAAAAAGATTACAAGATCATCGAACGAGATCTGGTCAATACTGCAGGTGATTATATCCGTCATGATCCAGAAGCTCTCATGAAGACGCTTGAGGATATCGTCGGAGGCTGGATACGGTAGATCTTTTTAAAGCGAAAACTCCATGCTGGAGTTTTTTTGTGAAGATATTCTATAAATTGAAAGAGCGCTTCCGATGAAGGTCGCGCTCTTTGCTTTTGTGCCTTGGGAAAGTAACCCATTCGTAAAAATGCTTTTACGAATACGCACTCACCCTACAACATATATGTAAAATGTGTATCTATATGGGAATGGGGGCGACGGAACCACAGGGATCCCGTCGCCATCACCAGTGTGGTATGCTCTCACGAGCTCATCCTACCCGAGCGGGAAGGACCTATCTGAGTCAGTGCCGAAGCCCCGAATCAGGATAGCACACGACCAGGCCGAAGCCCGATCTTCACGCCGACAGCAGGTTGAACGAATGCGCGCCGGCCTTGTTGTGTGCCACCAGCAGACCCACGTCGACGGACTTGGCACCGGCGGTGTCGGCCACGTTCTTCAGCAGCGCGGTCACAGCGGTCTCGGCCCAGGCGTTGGTCTTCGCGGTCGTGCCATCGGCGTACACGGCGGCCATCACGGTGAAGCCCTTGGCACCGAGCGCAGCCACGGCCAGGTCGATCTCGTCCAGCGCAGCGCCAGCGGTGATCTCGCCTTCTTCGTTGGCCACTTCGGCCTTCATGTCCACCGTCGGTGCACCTTGACCTTGTGCAGCGATCTTCAGCGTCGCACCGACCTGGTTGATCACCACCGCGGTCATCTGGTCCATGGCGTAGTTGGTGCCGAAGGTGCTGTTGCTGGCGCCGACGTCGGTGCAGAACAGGTGCTGCTGAGCGTCCGGGCTGGTGCCGCCGATGGTCTCGTCCTTGGGCTGCATGCCGTCGAAGTTGATGTCGGTGGTGGTGCCCGGGCTCTTGGTGCCGAAGGTGTAGGCCTGGGTGGAAGCGAAAGCGGCAGAGGTGCACAGCGCAGCCAGGGCGGCGAGTGCGAGGGAGTTCAGGGAACGGGTCATGGGATTGGCTCCTGTAAGACCAAGAAACAGTGGATGAAAATTGAAAGTCGACGGGTGCCGGCTCTACATAGGAATGCCTATGTCCATCTCGTTTCTTCGAGCAATAGCTATCCACGATAGCACACATTAACAGTACTTTCCCGAAGGATTGTATTGTCACTATGGAAGGAGTAAGACTCCTTTTTTGTGCTTTCGCACGTTTTTTGCCCCGACGGGCGGCTGCCAGCTCATCCGAAGATGAGTTCTGGTTGTCATTTTTGCTGTTGGTGCAGCTCCAGTGACTCTGGTTGATTCTCCTTGATTTGAGGAAAGTTATCAGGTGGTGAACCTGTTTTACACCGATTTCTCCTTCAGAGATTTGTGAAGTGGATTTTCTCAATATATTTATTCTCTATTACTTGTCAAAACTTTTTTCTTCCGTTTTAAATATATACACTAACACTATCCTCTCAATACCAATTTTCTTTAGATTATTTTCCTTTTGTGAGTGAGAAGAGGCACGCGATAATATCCCAACTTCTACAGGCGTAGGGATGATCTCTATAGAGGGGGCGATCTTTCCATTCCCATGAAAGTGCTTGGACTACTTGATGGTCGAGCAGAGTAAATCCAAGATCACTTGTCACTGTTTCATAGAAGAGTTTTGCATCTGGCTCAAGATCGAGATCTCGAACATTACGATGCAAAGCATCATCTATTCGAGTATGGATAGCCATAGCCGCCTTACGATTTTCTGGATTTCTCAAATACAGCGATGTTCCTCCGGGTTGATCGTCCGAAAGCAATCGAATAAGGAGATTTCTCATGTGCTTGATCGTATAGGCTTCTACTGTGAAAAGATCGTTGGATCCCTTCAAAATAACGACCAATTCCCTATCTATTTGATGAAGCGATCAGAGCTCTTTTGGACTATATCACCGATGCTCTATACGCTTTCCTTTATTAGCAGCATTATAATACCAGAGTTCACCGTTTTCTTGTCGATATTGTCTTTTTGGAAGAGTGATATATGGAGTAGCTCGCTCAAGAGCATTTCTATCGATATCACCGATAGGATAGACCTTCCCTTCTATGAGATCTCGAAGAGTGCATCGTACACTATTCACTACTACCAGCACATTCTTCGCTGGATCCGTTTCTTTTTCTCCTGGTGCTGTAGATGTGATATCTTGTCATCTTGCACGAGCAAATGCAAGTTCCATGTTTGTAGCCATAAGCTCTTTATATCTAGTTATATAATTTTTGTCAAATTAAAAGCCTGGTATTCACCAGGCTCGAAGTCAGCGTGAGCCGAAGGAAGTAAGACAGCTTGAGAAATACTCGAAAAAGTCCTTCACAAGATGTTCATCTTCTATTATTTTCTCTGGGGAGGCGAATGACAAGAAACCGACACTCACCTCCCCTCTTACAGGGCTATGCCCTAGTCAATCAGTGCGATTGGGGACTTGCGGGGAAGCTCCACGGCAAAGGCTTGTAACCAGTCTTGCGCCTGAATGCCAAGTTCGCACCTGGCACCAAGTTGAAGCCAACGATGGGGGGTTGATGGGGTTGTTGTTTACCCTTTCGGGTCGCAGGTTCTTGTGTCGTGGTACCGATAGGCGTCATGGGATGGCTCCGAAGAGAAAGAAATAATAGGCTCACGCCCAGGAAACACCACCAATGATTTGCATCATAGTGGATCTAAGCATCATATTTTTTCTCCCATAATTGTCAATAGAGATCAATTACAATTCCCTAGTATCATCAAAAAATATTCCAAAATATTGGAATATTTTTCAGGGAGATAAAGTTATTTTTCTTCTATAAGTCGCCCTTTCACTATCCAGCGATCCTTATCCGTCCCTATAGGAACACATGTATAAAGGGTGATCTCAACTCTATCAGGATGATCTACAAGTACACTTGTATCATCGGGTTGTGTCTTATAGGATCCTTCGACACGATATCGCAAAAATCGATAGACACCATCATATTTCTTATAGACCCATATTTCTTCACCGATATCCACTATGGGAAGATATTTAAATGCCGTCTTATATCGACCAGGAGCACTCTTATAGTAGGAAGAGTGCCCTGCGATGATAGTATTTCCCTTTTCTCCAAGATAGGCTGATCCTGGATGGCGCAGTACTCCATCAGCAAAATATTTATCGACATATCCTCACTTCCCTCTCATGTATGCCTGATAGTCAGAGGAATCTTCTGGAATATTGACTACTGGTGCTACGATGCCACTCGCAGGGATGACGATATAGGCAGATGCATTTTTATCCCGCAGATCAAGATGGTCGATCCAGTAGTCTAGTTCCCGAGGAGCGGATAACGAAAAGTTTTTTTTGCCTGAGCTTTTTTTGTCTGTATATCATCATTCGTTTGGACCCGCTTACTTGTGACTATATTAGTCCTCCCTGTGAGGCTCTTTGGTCCAGTACCAAGAAAAGTCTTTGTCGGAGTTTTCATCTCTGGAAATCTCTGCCAGTATGGTCTGACATTCAGACTCTTACGATTCAGATTATGAGCATACTCATAACGTGTCAGAGGTCTTTGTGGTGGAACGATAACGCGGATAGGAGGAAGAGTCGGAGTCACATAAAGTGGGGTCGAGGTGAACGTAGTACCTCCGATAATGACAGTAGGACTTGGTCCGCCAGGTCCAGTATTTGATCCTCCCCCTCCACCACCACAATTTGTTGCACTTGAAAGAGTGAATGAAACCGTATTTCCAATGATCGTATTAAGGCCAAGAGTGGATTCTACTGTAATACTAGTACTACCAGGAGCAAATAATGTGGCAGGAGCAAGAGACCATCTACCACTTGCCGTCACGATCGTCGTACCGAGGATTGCACCTGAAGCGTTTCGAAGAGTGATCGTGGCACCAGAACTTCCACTTCCAGAGAAATTCATCGCAAGAGAAGTCTGCCCACAAGCAAGTGTGAGACTCGGTACTGGCACTATGACAGGAGTCACATGAGTGACACAATCAGTAGCTGGAGAAATGGAGAAGGAGACAGTATTGCCAATGAGGATAGCATTCGTATAAAGTGATTCTACTGTGATACTATAGCTACCCGCTGTAAATCCTGTTATAGGTGTAACAGACCAGATTCCGCCAGTGACAACTGTAGTAGAAGCGATCGATGCTCATGAAGCATTTCGAAGAGTGATCGTCGCACCTACTGTGCCTGTTCCAGAAAAGCTCACTGATCGAGAGACTGTATTACAAGAGAGAGTTGCATTCGCCACTGGAGTGATAACTGGAGTACGATGAAGGACTCCTCATCCACAATCTATAGAAGAAAGAATACTAAATGTCGTACTATTTCATCCGACAGTACTCGTTCACAAGGTAGAAGAAACGCTGAGTGTATGATTCCCTACAGAGAGAAGCGACCAAGTCGTACCAGACCAGCTTCCATTTGGACTTATGAGTGCTGTCATGAGACTTGTACCAGAACTATTTCTCACTGTAACCGTAGCACCTGGAGTACCTGTACCAGTAAGACTGATAGCTGTAGCCGTAGTACCACATGCGAGGGTGATATTCGATACTGGTAAGATCGTAGGAGTACTATGTGTTCATCCGCAATTCGTAGGTGCAAGTATAGAGAATGTAGTCGAATTCCCCTGAAGTGTAGGACTTCATGGAAGTTCTGAAGAGACAGAAAGTGTGAGAGAGCCTGCAGGGAATGGAGAAGCTGGAGTAAGTGACCAAGAACCACCTGATCCTACAGTAGTACTTCCAAAAGGAATATTTGAACTATTTCTTACTGTGACAGTAGCACCTGGAGTTCCAGTACCACTCAGATTAAGAACGCTAGTAGTCGTACCACAAGCGAGAGTGATATTGGATACTGGAGCAATATATGGAGGTGTATGAGATGGAGCACAGTTGGTAGCA
>JAYVIJ010000064.1:0-2737 GCA_043770315.1 Candidatus Altimarinota bacterium
ATGTTGTTTTGGAAGTGATTTTACTTGCAATACTTGACAGTATAGTTACAATCGGACTAAAGTCACGGGGTTTTTGTATCCCAATGTCTGGAAATAAAAGTTTCTTTACAATAATTTCTTGACTTTATCTCCAAAAAAAATAATATTGTATTATTAAGATAATACAATATTATTTTTAATAACTCTTTATGATGGAACAAACAAATGATACATTCGAGCTGTACAACCTACGGGTAGAGCTCATACAATTCAGAGAATGAAAGACGATGTCAGATGGAGCAAAGATATGAGATAATTTTGAAGTAAGATGAGAAAATCTATATTTTCCTATGTGACAATGATTTTCTTTTTACAATCTTGCTGCAATTATTCCTTTGTTAGCTGCGAAACAAAGAGTCACTCATGATAATGACTGGATGAGTACAGATTCGGACGTATCAGCTGTAGATATTCATTGTTGAGCTATATTTCGCATCACTCGTACCGGCACAACCACTTTTTATCATCATCAGGTCTCTGGTGAAAAACTCAATAACAAAACATATGAACTCAAATAATATACCTCAGTGCAACTTGCGTAACGGAGACTCTCACTCAAAAATCATACTCTGAGGGTGGCAGCTATCCGAGTGACACTCAGGGCATCAATCCAACCCAACAGATATCTACCAGGCATATATAGAAGCAGGTATCACTGCCATTGACTGTGCTGATATCTACACGTGAGTTGAGGAAAGTATAGGAAAGAGCCTCGATACTATCTACTGACCTGGACGTGTACTCCCAAGGATCCATACAAAGCATGTACCTGACCTAGCAGCAATACAAAATAGAGAGATCACCGAAGAATGAACACGAGCACTGATTCTCAGGTCGATCCAAAGAACTCGAAGAGCCTATCTGGATCTGGTTCAATTCCACCAATGGAGATATGATATAGATACATACCATATCTCGATCGATGCCCTGAGACGCCTAGAGTCCGAGGGACTCATCAGATGAATAGGTGTCACCAATTGTTCTGTAGAGTTTTTATTACAACTTGAGCAGGATTGTGATTTCATACCCATGACCACTCAGAGCCAGTACAATATCATCGATCGCAGACCTGAGAAAAATATACTCAAATATTGTGGAGAAAAAAATATAGCATTCTATGCATATGGGAGTATCATGTGATGACTCCTCACTGAAAAATTCCTCTGATCTCCTGAACCACAAGAGCCTATAGATAATAGATCCGTGAGAAAATATCTGAGAATCATATCCGATTGGGGAAATTGGGAGCTCTTCCAAGAACTCCTGAACACTCTGAATACGATTGCTAAAGGAAATAATGTGAAAATAGGGGATATAGCAATTGCCTGGGTACTATGAAAAATAGGCAATGGAGCTGTGATAACAGGTGCTAGAAATGCTATACATGCGAAAGATATACAAACACCATTTTCATTTAGTCTGAGTAGTACCGATCTATCACAAATAGATACTGTATATCTAAAATGAAAATCAATAGAATGAGATTGTTTTGATCTCGAGCGATATGAGCCACGACATAGAGATATAATGAAGTTTAACCTTAATACGAAATAGTATGAATACAGTAACTACTCTCTATATCTGCAAAGCAAATGTTTGAAGATCTCAAATAGCCGAGTGAATACATAATAAACTTGCCAATGGAACAAACAAAGCACTAAGTCTTGCATGAAGTGAAGCAAGAAAAGTAAAGTATAACTGAAGTCCAAGTTCTGATATAGTAAAATATATGTCCGAAATACGTTGAATAGAAATAGTAAATCAGCGAATCTCATACATTATGGATTTATCCACAGCAACAATCGATGCCATCCAGAAGACTATATTTTTATACGATCCAGAAAAGTACTCTCATTGCGATGATGCCTGTAAAATTAATGAGGAAAGTCCTTATGAATATTTAAGAAAGAGATGATTCAATATTTTGATATCTCCTGTTGCTGATCCTTTCGAAACTGGCGAAGTATGATTTGATGGGATATACAATGATATACATAAAATTATTATAGATAATATGTAATATCCATTGATTGAGTTAGAATACATTTTATTGCAGCATATGACCCACACCGAAAAACTCCATCTCATCACTTCCCTACTCGCACGAGTAGAAAAAAAAGACCTCCAATGAGTACTCATAGACATACTCACCCCTGCTGAGATCGATGAGATCGCTGATCGTCTACGCATACTCACGATGCTCGAGTCTGGCAAGAGTCAACGGGATATAGCGAGTGAACTCGGTATATCAGTGACTACGGTGAGTCGTGGCAACCGAGTCCTCCAGTATGAGAACAGGGCAATACGCTCGTATCTGAACTAGCCCCATCCCGCTCACAATATGTGTACAATCACAATCAGAAATCCCTATTTCGCATAGGGAATGGTGATATGTCAAAAATATCTGGACGCGTCAGATGGCTCAGGGGTGAGGAATATAGTCAGAAAGAGTGGGAAATCAAGGAGAGAAAATAAAATGTAGTTGACGATAGATGATGCATAGGATAGAATATGTGTAATTATTTTCTGATATTAAGAAATATGGCAACAGATACTATGTCTCTCATGGAGAAGTGTCAAGAACTCGCTCGAGAACACTGATGAAAAGTCAGTACCGCTCTCGCTACTCTGATGCTCGCATGTCAGATGAGTATGAATACAGCTCTTGCTGCAGATCCTGCTCAAAATCAAGCTCCAG
>JAYVIJ010000065.1:0-22000 GCA_043770315.1 Candidatus Altimarinota bacterium
ATTTGAGAATATATCGAACTCAGAAATATTGGTTGTACGAGTATCGACATCTGAAAATATAGTCTTTCGGATGCGAGTGGAAAAATCTACACTATCCCAAGTGGTATTACTCTCACTTCCCAGAGTAGTAGGAAGTTCACCTATTCTGAGACTAAGATAGCACTCAATAATACAGGAAATGAATCAGTATATTTAAAAGATCCAAATAATACTCTTCTCAACTCCTATGAATACTCTGGAACTCAGAAAGATAATGTCGTCATCACTATATCATTCACAGATGACACATGTACTGAAGAAATCATAGTTACTTCTACAGGAAGTATAGAATCATCTACAGGATCTACTGAGACTCCAGTATCGACTGGCTCGACGAGCTCAGGAACTGTAGATACATTTACGGGAATGATTATCCACTCTTCTGGTTCTACTACTACAGGAGAAGTGCTCACAGAGTCTACTTCATCTTGAAGCATTACGACCAATACTGGATCATCGAATACAGTCTTCTCAGGAAGTACATCTTCAGGTACTACAGAAGTATATCCTAATCCTGGAGACCTCTCATGAAGTACTACTGAGTTAGAGAATACTGGAAGTATTGCCTCATGAACTATCATCATAACAGAAAACACTGGAGGTACTGTAGGATCAGGAAGTGTAATCACAGAAAATACTCTTCCTTCGTATGTTGAGATTGGACCTCTTCTCCCCATCGAGATGCACTATAGTGATAGCGATGGGAATAAGAAGATCGATATGCTCGAGATATCCTATCCCTATAGTCTTACAGGTGTAGTAAATACATGAGCTATCTCTCTCTATTCGAATACGGGATGACTCTACTTATCGAGGGTGAATACTATTACTGGATATATATTATCCGGTACACTCTCTGGAAATATACTGATATTAAAAATCCAAGAAGGGAACATCGAGAAAGAAATCTTAAAAATCAACAATACTACGATGAGTGATCTCAGGTTGAAATCTTCTGGGAATCTCGGATTTCAGTCTCTCGGATGAAAAACTCCAGAGCCACTTTTCCTGACTTCTTCCTTCTCAGAATATAAAAAGGTATATGATAAGTCTCTACATATCACACTTACTGGAACGGGAGAAATATCCCTAAGTTGATCGAGCATGAGTGAGTCAAGTACGTGAGCTGCGCTTACTGGTACGCTCTCTACTGGAAGTCTCATCCTTGTGAGTACTTGACTCATCTTTCCTATGATCATCTCGACTCTTCAGTCTCCGACAAATGCGACACTCTCAGGTGAGTTATTTACATGTACGAGTAATGATTGTCGCATCAACCTAACACTTGAGCCTATCTTCTCGAGTGAATTTCTGATGAAAGACTTTCTCTGTTATTTTGGTACAAGTGAAGTCCTCACGCTCGATACAGACTGTAATCCGAACACTCTCTATTTTTCTGCTTCTGGGAATCTCATCATCGAACTCGTTTCGAAGAAATATCCAGAAGAGAAATCTCGGAAATCCTATCCAATAGAATGGAGAGTTTCGTATTCGAAGACTCAATCTAATACCTCTATAGTTCTACCATCTACTGTAATTGATACAGGTAAACCGATTGCTCGAATCGAGATCGATGGCAAGTGGAAAGAGTACTATGAACAGATCGGAGACTATGAAATGAACTGCTATACTCAGACTTGTAGCATGAACTTCACTGCAGAGAATTCGAGCGATCCAGAGTGATCAGCTATCAGGTGGCTCTGGATCTATGGCCCCAATGATATATCGACCTCTCGAGATCCTTGAACCAAAAAATACGGTATCTGAGATCATAAAATCAGTCTCAGAGTTATAGATAGTTCGGGAAACTCCGATGAGATAACTTATATAATTCATGTGCTTTGAGCAAAACCCAAATCAGAAAAAGTGAAAGAATCGAAAAAGTCGAAGATCGAAAAGATAACAAAAGTGATCTCTGCAAATATTATCAAGAAGAAAAAATCTAAGAAGATAAAAATGATACTCTTTTCTCCACCTGAAATGCTTCTCCAAGGTCGAACGGGAAAAATATTTTCTCCATTTTCCTATAGTTGTCTTTATAAGAAAAAACCTCTTTGTACTATAAACTTTAGTCTTTCTGGAACTCTTCGAGGGTATGAGTATGGGTGGTCACTCGACGGAAAAGAAGTGTATCGATGAAAAAATCCTCCTGCCTGGAAACTTTCACCATGAATCCATAAGGGGATACTTTCTTCATACTATAAAGAGAATAATGTTGCTCTTCATACATCTACATTTTCCATACAGGTTGCTTCGGAGCCAAAAAAAGCGAAGAAACCGAAAAAAGTGAAAACCAAGAAAGTTTCAATATCACAAAAAAAACAAAAATTACCGATGATTCTCCCTGAAGCGAATGCAAGCAATGATGAAGCTACTGAAAGTAGCTCTCCGTATAAGGATATAGGATTTTTCCTATTTTTCTCTGGAATACTCCTTGGATTTCTTGTTCAGAGACGAAGAAAAGTATAAGCATAAATAAATAGAATTTGTCTAAAAAAAATGATTTTCATTCTAGTTATAAAGGTTTATGCATCGGGATATATATAAGATGAATACATTTGTGAGACAATCTCATAGTCAAGGGATTCTTCTCAAGAATTCTTGCTTTTTATCAGACAATGAATACTATAAATTCATTCTCACTCTTCTCGTGCATCTGGTCGGTATTTTTCTCTACAAAATATACCGCTTCCTAGGGCGGATGCCATAGCCTCCTATGGAGTCCGATCCGCTGTCATCATGATGGGCAGTACCTGTCATGATCTCATTGCACTCAGGGATAAAATAAGATCTACAACGGTCGAGGGAGACAATAAAAATCACCATGAAAATGGTGATTTTTTAGAGGTATCTCTATTAGGATTCCTTATTATTTTGATCGTTTGATCCCACTGTATAAGTAAAGCCGACTGTATCTGTTGTTTCTTGTAGTCCTGTGATATGTGACTTTACTGTCATAAATCTCTCTTTTAGGTTTACCCAAAGTCCTATAACAGGAGCTCGCGTATGACTGTCAATTCGAGAAAAAGATACTATATGCATGATCGGAAAAAGGAGCAGAAGTCCTATAGCAGTTCCCCAAATTCCTCTGATATAAAATGCATATCCAAGAAGGAGCGTGATAATCAATCACTGAACCACTAGAGAGCGATAGGCACGATACTTAGAAATAAACAAAGATGGCAGAGTGAATATATTCCATACAGGAAGAGCAATGAGTTCTACTGGCATAAAATATGGTACAGGAACTTCTGATGATTGCTCTTTTTGGAATGATTGCGCGAAATATTCGGAATAACTTCCTTTTTTTTCTTTCCCAAAAACAACTCCAATAAAATCAAAACTTACATGAATTGTCGCAATAATATGTGACTCAATCTCAATATAGCTTGGTATATGCTCGAGAATATTCCAAGAAATAAATCTTCCAAAAACGAAGAGATAGACTCACTCAACAACAAAAAGAAGAATATAGATAATAGTAAGAATAAACGTCATGAAATTATTATACCCTCATAGAACAAACGAAAGTATAATAATAAATGTAAAAAATGATCCTATAATCCTTCCTCGTTCCATGAGAGGATGCTGATATCTTTGGGAGATATAAATACCAATCCAAGGAAGTAAACTTGCGAGAATTCTCACTTTCTCTTCCTCTTTTTCTACACTATATATACCAGATACACTTCCCATATTCATCATCGATCCAGGAAGTGATAACGCAGATACTTCTCCAGTATTCCCCATATATGCTTTATACGCTCATCGTATGAGAAAAATACTACATGAAGCCATGATAAGAGCAAGAACAATACTTCGCAGATCAATACCAAGGAAAGAAATCTGTATATACGGTCGTACAAAAATATAAACAATAAGTACAATAAAAGTCATACCTATTATGATACTTGATTGTCTTGCATGTCCACGGACATAAGGATTCGTAAGAGGAGTATTTTTTTTGGCAAGGAGAAAAAGTGGTCCAAGAAAGAAATAACTTATCATAGCATTGATGCGATCTTGTTCAATCATGGGAAAAGATTAAGAATTCAGATTTATCCTATACTACTACAAAATCGAGATTTCTACAAATATCAAGAAGTTTTTTTTATTGACGTATGGCTTTCCTCTTTTTATACAAAAATATACTTCCAACTCATCCTCCATAAACGAAAGTAAATACTCATCAGAGAAGTAATATTCGAGCCAGTATTTCTCTGATTGTTCCCCCTTCTGGAAGAAAAATTGTTTCTTGTGTAAAAATATATCCCATCGAGAGATATCCGAGCAGTGCAAAAATGAAGATCCCAAAAGTTATAGGAAGTACTGATCGAAAACGGATATTATGTCGAGCGGTGATACCCGTAAGGATAAGAAGCATGATTTGCGAAAGAAGTGTCACCCATGCTGATCCTACAAATGAATATACCGGAATAACGATGATATTTCCAATAATATTTATGAGGGCTACTACCGCATTGATCCAAAGCATCTTCTTTTGTTCTGATCGTGCAATAAGAGTAAAGGTAAAAAGAGAAGAGAGAAAATAAAAGAGAAATATCCATACAACGATTTTCATCGCCTCGACACTCGTTCCGCCCAGTACCTCAGTATCGATATACTCTTGCGAAGAAATAATCCGGATAATATCTGGAGCAAGAAAAAAAGAAAATGTCGCGATCCCGACTCCAAAGAAAAGAAGGAGTTTCCAAGCATGAGCCGTAAGATGATGGATTTTTTTGGTATCACTTTTTTCTATTGCTTGCGTGAGTACTGGAAGAAGGGAATTGAGAAATATCGTTCCATACATCATACCGACTTCGACGATCTTCATCGGAAGTGCATAGAGAGCTACTACAGTATCTGCGAGATTTTTGGGAGAAAGAAGAGAGAGGAGGATCGTATCAACTTTAAAGAATATCACATTCAAAAAAAGAGCAAGTCCATAGGGGAGTGAGATTTTTATAATATGTCGTATATACTGACTATCCCAAGCAAAATATACGCGCTCATATCGATTCACGTACCACCAAGTGAGAGCTGTCATGAGGAGATTTCCTGCAAGTCCTGCAAGCATCACGAGAGTGAATTTTTCGGTATGAGATATTCAAGCAAAAAATGCAACAAACATGAGAATCATACCAAATGTCAGAAGCTTTCCTCCGGTATTGGCGATGATCGAAAACTCAGTCTGAAGAGTCGCCTGAAGGTAGCTCATGAGAGAACTATTTATAAGTCCTGCAAGTGTGAAAAGTCATGCTATAGTAATACCGATAAGTGCCTCAGGACTATTGTATCCAGAAAGGAATACTCCAATAAGAAGAGAAAGAAAGATGATTCCTATTCATGAAGCAGTACGAAGAGTGAGGATGTTGGCCGATATTTTTGATACCATGTGCCGATCATCGGCATGAGCAGAAAGTTCACGGACGGTGATCGTATAAAGCCCGAGATCTGCTATGACCGCGAATATCGAGAGATAGTTATAGATCTTCGAGTAGAGTCCATATCCAGCGATATCGAGATATGTCGTAAGAATTTTGATCATCGCGATCGATATAAGTGCTGTGAGGATCTTCCCCCCTATCTGAGCGAGAGTATTGGTATAGATTTTCTTCGTATGCATGGGGGGATTATAGAGAAAAGATCAGAGGAGTCAAAGGAGGATATATCCGGTTTGGAGAAATAGAATGAGTCATTATACTTACATATAACTTACCAAGTATTCTCACAATAGAATTATATAATATAATTTAGTGATATATTTCTCATATGACCACTTCCATAAAATCAAGTCAATCTCAGCATCATGCAAATAGAAAGCACAAAATGCTTTTCTTTTTTATGATCGTTTGTGCTCTCGGATTTTTCATCTCTCTCGGACTTTTTATCATAAAAATCTCGGATGTGAGAGAGAAGTGACCGATACATCCGCACAATCCTCTCGGAATTATATTTTCTGGAAGTCGAGTCCCATATTCTGAATCCGGAAGGCTTAGTGTGGACTCTATCGAACCTTGGATGACTTTTGCCTATATCAATTTTCGATTCCATCTTCCACCTCAGTATCTCAAAGAGAAGCTCACTCTCGAAGATAAGAGATATCCAGAAGTTCCTATTAGTCGTTATATCAAGAAAAATAATCTTGATCCCAATATCTTTCTCAAACAACTAAAAGAAGTTATCAAAGAAGATTCGCTAAAGACTCTGTCACCTCAATAATACTTCATGGTAGATATTCTCCTCTCTTCATTTCTTGTCTACCAATATTGGCTTCTCTTTTGAGTCTGTATTTTAGCAGCGTTCTGATTTCCACTCCCTGCGACTGCGATTTTACTTGCTGGTGGAGCACTCTATGCACAGGGATATTTTGATATCGTATATCTATTTTTTGCTGGATTTAGTGGGAGTATACTCGGAGATTTATTTGGCTATGGGCTTTCATCTCTCTATGGTAAATCAATATTTGTACGTCTGAGATTTACCCAATGGATCCATATAGACGGAGTCCTCGAAAGGCATGGCCCCAGTTTTATAAAACATAGTATCTTATTCGTATTTCTATCACGATGGCTTGTGACATGACTCTGACCAGGTGTGAATATCCTCGCTTGACTTACCAAGATGCGACCATCACGATTCATCTTTGTAGATATCATCGGTGAATTTCTCTACATAGCGATCTATATACTCATCGGATATAGTTTCTGATCAGAATGGGAAGTGATAGTGGATATTATAGAGAGTTTTAGTTTTATGATCGTCAGTGCTGTACTTCTTGGAATAGGATTGTATTTTTTCTGGAAACAGAGAAAAAGAAAAAATACGGAAACACTCTTTTTTGAGGAAGGGTTATAGGACAAACTATCTGTATGAAGATTTGATGCGGTCGAGCCAATGTATCGTAGGAAGGGGAAGAGCGTGTTTCATAAGAAAATCATACTCCATATTGATGATTCGATAATAATTTCCTTGGTCATCCAGAATGACTTTTTGGAGGATTTCTCGGGAAATATTCCAATTTCAATTTGTATCAAATCCCTGAAATGTATCGAGTTCAGTAGATTTCACGAGTTCGAGTCACTCAGGGATATCTACCTTGATTGGCGCATCTCTCCAAAGAAATCATTATAACATGATCTTTTCCCTCGTAAACGAGTCATCCATGAGATATGCTGCTGTATCATTAAAATAGAATGGATTCATCGAAGCTGGAAAAAAATTCCCCAGTGAACCATCTTTTTCCATGGAAGTAAATATTTTCAGAGCAAGCAACTCCCATTCTTCTTTGGTATATTGTTTATTGAGGATGCAGTAGGAGAGATTTTTGAGTCATATACATCCAAGACAATGATGGCAATTCTCTATATACTGAGAGTAGTATATAAAAGTAGATGAGGTTATCTGCATCGAGCAATAGAGGTGTGATGCCCCAATGGGAAGTCATCAAGCTCACATTACTCAGTAGAAATGTTCGCTATTCATCCCGACATCGAATCAATCATAGAAGTGCCGTGATCCATTGTCGCCATTTGCTATGACGACATTTCTCGAATCATGGATATTGACGACCCATGATCCATTTTCTATATTGCTCGATTTCATGATAAAATCTCCTTTTACATTTACTGAGGCAAGATTTCGTCATTTTTTCTCTGAAATATGTTGAAAAATATTTTCAAAAGATTTTTTATCTCGAAGTATTTCCTCTTTTTTCTTTCCATACTCTTCTTGTGAATAGGATATATTTCCGATCATATATTTTTGATTTTCGAGACTATCACACCCGATACACTCATGACATCCTACAAGGTTGGTCGAAAACCAGATATTCGATGAATTTGCGATAAATCGACTATAAAAAACATTATGAGACTCATTTATCCCTCATGATCTATAAATATTCGAGCAGTGTGTACAGGCAAGAAACGAATTATAAATGTTATGTATATTGTTATAGCAAAGAGCACTATAGGCTACATTTTCTGACTGAAAGCCTATTATAAAGCTGAGATAGGTATTTTTTGCGCCGAAAACTGCATCAGCAAATTCAGAGTTTTCATTGTTATCAAAATGAAAAATATACTCAAATGGAAATATATCAATGAGACTCTGAAAATTCTCAAAAAAACTTTTTCAAGTGTTATATTCTTGGATATAGGAAGATGCATTTCTATATTCCTTATCATCGAGTACTTTTATACGATCAGACTCTGGATATCGAGATATTTTTCCATCTCTTTTATAAAGATTGAGTATCTCCCAACTTCCCAGCTCTTTAAGAAAGTCACGAAAAGGAGTTTTTTTCCGCTTTTCTTGGATGAGTTCTTGGAAATATTCGATTCGAGACATAAGGAAAAATTAAAAACAAAATCCTGCCTTCATCCGATCTAACCAGTGTGTCCTAGGCAGAGGGAGCGAATGTCTCATAAGGAAATCATATTCGGTCTTTACTATTCTAAAATAATTTCATTTTTCATCAATAATGACTTTCTCGAGAATGGAAGAGTTGATGTACCACTTTCATGCTGCATCAAAGTTCTCAAAATTTGTGAGCTCAGTTGTTTTTAGGATCTCGAGTCCTTCGGGGACGTCGACTTTAATCGGGTTTTCTCTCCAGATGTATCCATCTTTCTCTACTTCTTCTTTCGTGAACGTCTCATCGATGATACATGCTGCAGTATCGTTAAAGTAGTATGGATTCATGGAAGCAGGAAAGAATTCGCCTAGAGTTCCCTCAGCTTCCATAGATGCAAATATTTTCTCTGCGAGTATTTCCCACTCTTCTTTTGTATGCTGCTTATTTAATATACAGTAAGATGAATTCTTAATTCATATGCAACCGATACAAAATGAACAATTATCTAAGTATGATGAATAGTAAATATGAGATCCTACAATAAAATCTGAACAATAGACATGATCTCCTCATCCAGAATTGATGACATTGTACCCATGATCGAAGAATGGAGATCAGGAAGAGATGACATTATAAATATGATTATTTCAGTCTACTGATCCGACGAGAAGCGTATTTTTTCCATCGGTAATATTATACGAGTAGTATCCATTTTCTACATTCCGCGAATTGGTAATATAGGTTCATCTCGTATTGGTACTCACGAGATTATCACCATCTTTCGATAGTCCAAGATAATATTTCTCAAATCCTTTTTGATCTTTCATCATTTTCATTTTGATATCTTCATATTGTTCTTTGGTATATGGTTTATTTTGTACACAGTATGAAGAATTCGTCAGGTGGTCACAAAAAAACAATCATGACATCCGACGAGATTGGTGGAGAACCATACATTATGGCTCTCGAGAATATATCGAGAATAGAATATCATGCTCGATCGGACGACACAATTGGATTGATATACATTTTCACAGTTATTCCACACCATTACACTGTTAAGTACATTTCGACAATTCTCCTTTACTTCAAATGAGTAGAGCACATTCTCGACATCATAGAGTCCAATATCAAGATAGCAATTATGCGTCCCCCAACCCGATGAATCTGTATATTCTGAATTCTCGACGATAGGGAATTGCCTCAGAGCAGAGAATGGCGCTTTCGTAAAAAGTTTTTTATAGTTTTCAAAAAATGAAACTTTAAAATCATACTCTCTTCAATATTTTAAAGGGTCGTTTGAAAGTTCAGAAAATTTTTTTGGAGAGACAATGTTCGGTGATCTTGGTGTATTGGGAAAAACGGAAATTATCCCATCACGTTTATAGAAATTCATGGGATACCATCCAGCAATATTTTTTATAAAGTCACGAAATGAAGTATTTTTTACTTTCTCTTGGATGGCGTTTTGATACTTTTCGAGGAATGACATTATTTTATAATGAAGGGTAAATTTAGAAATCAAAAGAAAACTCACGCTTGTCCCACTCGAGTCTCATCTTGATCCTCTCAATCGGGTGGATTCTCGGAATCGGAGTGGAAAATTTTCGGTGCATTTCGAGTTCAAGTGGTTGTATCTGGAAGAGTTTCCCAGTTTTTGGACATTTTATAGCCCAGTTCAGTATATCATCGGGTATTTCAGAAATATTTTGTGAAAGTAATGCTCATGGAATAATCTTCGTAATCCCTTCGGGAGGAGTTTCTACACGATCTGACCATCTGAAACCGAGCTTTAGCACATTTTCTTTCGTGAGAGCCATAAAGTCCATAGCTTGTGATTCATTATAGGCAAATGGTGCATATTTTGGATCAAGGAATTCCCCCCAGGTTCATTCATTTATCATTTGTCTGATGATTTTCTGTAATGTTCTCTCCCATTCTTCTTTTGTATATTGTTTATTAAATATGCAGTAGGATTTATTTCGCAGTCATGAACATCCAAAAATAAATGAACATCAATTACATTTTGTACTATAAAAATTATATATGGCATTATTCCAACAGCTTATAGAGCAATAGATATTACTCGCATTGAGTCAGATATCCAAACTTTCATATGTAAGATTCGTATTTTCTCCCCATTGATCAAGACCTATGGTATCAGTAACTCAGAAAGAATTATATACATGATATATATTTCTGCTATCTCCTACGTTATAGCAGTCAAAAACATCATTTGAATCATAACAAAAGTCACCTTTCGCATTCACCGATCCAGTCGTTATTGAACCCTCGATTCAAATACTTTTTACGAGTTTGAGTACTTTTAGTTCAAAATCCTTTCGAAAAATATTGTCTGTTTTTATTCTTTTGAGAATGTCCTGGTATTCGATTTCCGTACAGGGTGAGTTGAGGACCTGATAACGTTGATTCTTTAATCATACACACCCAATAATATACTGGCATCAATCACAAGAAAAAATATATTCCGAATCTCTAGACTCAGAAACATTCCAAGAAAAATGAGTATTAAAACATTTCCATAAATGTAAAGAATGAGAGCAATTCTCAGAGAATCGAACATAGCTAGAATCTAGTATATTTATGCAATCGAATAATGACCATCCATAGAGACAACTCTCATTATGGTTTCCATTGAAGATAAAATAACAGTGTTTTGAAAATCCATTACCATTGATGTATTCACAATTTTCTAAATATTTATACGCATTATCGAGTGCTGGAAGTGGTGTATTTTTTATTACAGAGTGTATGTGAGTTATGATTGTTTGAGAAGGGTCAAAATCTATAGCATAATCAAAAGGATCCCATGTATCACCTCACCAATATGATTGACTATAGATAGTTCTATCGGCTTCCTCAGGAAACATGCTGATGATTGTTTTTTTACGTTCATCCTTTCGCTTAAATAATGTAAAATAATTCTTAAATTGGAGTTTTCTCCTCCTGCGCTCTTCTGGACAGAGTGTCGGAAGCGGAAGCGCAAATCTCTCTC
This sequence comes from Candidatus Altimarinota bacterium, assembly GCA_043770315.1. GTDB lineage: Bacteria > Patescibacteriota > Gracilibacteria > BD1-5 > UBA2023 > JAGOMW01. Next base: position 11,418 of record JAYVIJ010000065.1, read on the forward strand.
CTCAGATGACGGGAGAGAGCTTTTCGAGGAGAGCTATTTCTTGATCAGAAATGATAAAGTCTTTTCAAGAGATGCGACAGGTACGAGAGATGGGCATGGTTAATAGTTGATATAGATCTTCGTCCTTTCCTGATAAAGTACATCTGGGTGTTTCCTTGGAATCGGGAGATGGTGTTTTCGGTAAAATTTGAGCTCTGTGCGGATGATACGAAATGGTTTGCCTGATACTTCACATTTTATTGCCCAGTTGAGAATATCATCGGGAATTTTCGTGATATCTTCAGGAAGCTTCGAAGCAGGGATCACTTTTTCTACAGAAGGAAATGGAGCTTCATAGTCACTAAAGTAAAATCCTTCTCTGAGTATTTCTTCTTTCGTGAGAGGAAAGACGATCATATTCGTCGTCTGATTATAGCCAAAATGGCTATATTTTGCAGGGAAGAATTCACCCCACTCTCCTATTTTTTTCATATGTTCAATAATTTTAGGTACCAGGAATTCGTATTCTTCTTTGGTATATTGCTTATTCAAGATGCAATACTCTGACTCACGCAGTCAGACACAACCGAAACAATCACGGACATTCCCTATACAATATGCAGAATAAAAAATTCTTGCAGTATTTGCCCAGATTCATGTGGAAAAGTATATATCACTCGCGGCTTCTCCAACTACGAGGCACTCGTATGCACGCTCGAATCGATCTCACCAGTTATGACAATCGAGAGCGAGTCGAGTATCTCTGATCCTCCCAGAGTAGCGAATATCTTCACAGTCATTGGCTATACTGCAATAGGAAGCATTTTTGGAATCAAATACTCGAGATGAATAAGATACATTCTCAGATCTCGTATTTTTCGGTAGGTATCATTGGTATCCGTTTTCTTTGAGAAATATTTCGAATCTCGCTTTTTGTTCAGAAAGAGAAAGAGTACGAATTTTTGCCAACTCGACTTTATATTCGTCTTCAGAGAGTGATTTGTTATAGAGGTAGTATTGCTTATTAAAGAGACCAAAACATCCATAAGAATCGTGACAGCCCTCACAGTCATAGAGAAAAAATGAATCTCGACAATCTCTTACATCAAATGAAAAATGAACACCATAGCATTTTCTCGCATCAAGGAGTTCATAACAATCATGGCAATCATATATTCCTAGACAATCAATACAATCCTTTGAATCCCACATGTCTACTACATAAGAACAATCTTCACTATCTCCAGCATTGAAACAGAGATAACAGTTTTTCAGTCCACTACAGTTATCCGAATAATCAGAGTTTTCCATAATTCTGGATATCGCTTTCCCAGGCATCGGTACGACTTTTTTGAGTTCTCACCATTGCTCGAAAAATGATCGAGAAAAATCAAAATCTCTTCAATAGTCTTTCGCATCCCAATTATCTGAATACCAATACTCACTCTCATAAACTGGGCATGGAGCATCAGGGGAAAAGAGTGAAATGAGATTTTTTCCTGTCGCATCACATTTTCGTTTGTAGATATTTTTCTCATTCCTCCAGGCGTGTCGGCGAATTTTTCTACACTTTGGACAATGCGTCGGGAAGGGGAGATCAAATCTCTGTCATCCGATCATCGGTGCCAGTCGAGTCAGGAAATCGACATCAATATCGGTGATAGTGAATGCATCTGAGCAGTGGAGACAGGTGCGGGATTCGAGAATTTTTTCGAGCATAATGGATACAGTATAATTTAGCGGAATCTTCTTTCGAATCGCTCTTTTCTTCTCACATCATAGTGTTTTTTCGGGATTGGCAAGTGATGTTTGCGATAAAAATCGAGTTCTGGTCGAGTGATTTTGAAGTATTTTCCTGAGATTTCACATTCTATTGCCCAAGAGAGAATATCATCGGGGATGTCATCGATGCTTTCTGGAAGTCTAGAGGCAGGGATGTATTTCTTTGCTTCAGGACGAGGAGGTAGATAATCGTTCCACTGATATCACATTTTTAGAACTTCTTCTTTTGTGAGTGAAAAATAGTCTTGTGCTACGGTCTCATTATATCACCATGGGGAAAATTCGGGTGAAACATATTCTCACCATTCTTTATCACGTATCATATTTTTTATTATTTTTTTCGCTCTATCTTCATATTCTTCTTTTGAGTACTGTTTATTGAGGATGCAGAAAGATTTATTTTTGAGTCAGACGCATCCTATGCAATCGCTGCACGCATAGCATGAATAGCAGTAATACATCCTCGATGTATTCGTCCATACAGCATAGCACCCCATGACACCAGAAGCATCACTTCCTACCGCCACACACTCGTAAGCATTCTCAAGCGTATATCACCAAGAAAAGCAATCATAGACATCTTCAGACTTTCAGAGAGTATTTACGTACCTACAATTCTTCGAGTCTACTACATCAGTAGCATAGTGGACATTCGAGCAATTGGATAGGTGGTTTCCGGTTATATTCTCACTTCCATAGTTTATCACCTTCTCTATATTCTCTTCTTTCTTCATCGTAGCAAAGAGAACTTGTAGATTCCTATAATCATATACTCATAAGGTGTTTTGATATTTTTTCTTTTCCTCGAAGTATTCCTCTTCCGTATAAGCTATATTTTTTATCAGGTACTTCTTATTACTCTGACCATGACAGAGGAGACAGTCACTACACCCTCTCATGTTATAGCTGAAGTCGACATTTCTACAGTCCTCTGACTCTTCGAGAGAGAGACAGTGAGAACATCGGATCAATCCTATAGAATCAAAACAACTCTCACTCTCTCTAATAAAATATGAGTCAAAAATATCATGGGAGAAGTAGACACTTTCAGAATATTCACAGTCTTCGCTACTTGCTACATTAAATACGAGATAACAATCTTTGATATTATTAGTTCCATTTACGTATTCCGAATTTTCATTCGTAGAATAAGAATTCGAAAGACAGGGTAGATATGCAGTTTGTAGCAGGAGACTATACTGCTCGGAGAAAGATCTCGAAAAATCATAATCCATACCACTCGAGATATTATCTATTTCGTCACTCCACCATAATGCCTGTTCTATAGCTTTATATGGATGATTCGGTGGATAAAAACTGATGATATCTTTTCCTGTGATTACACACGTACTCTTATAGAGCTGGTACATTCCTCTCCAAGAGAGCCTCCTTCTCAGTCGCTCTTCGGGACAAAGTGTCGGTGGAGGGATGAAGAATTTCTCTCATCCGATAGTAGGTGAAATCTTCTCGTAAAATGCGAGATCTTCATCGGTGATTATGAATTCCTTCCCCGAGATGCGGCAGGTGCGAGTGATGGGCATAGTGATATTATGAAGATAATGTATACTTATGCAAAAAATTATGAAAGAACTTCTTTCTCATAACATTCTTCACAATATACCCTCTCAGGTCTTTCAGGTGAGTACGTGGTAATCATATCTTTATTACATTTATCACATTTCCTCTCGAAGAGCTTCCTTGGGTTTCTGAGCTTCATACGATCCATATGTCGTACATCTGGATGTCTCTTCGGGATGGGGAGAGAGTGTTTACGATAGAATTCGAGTTCTTGCTTGATAATTCGAAATGGTTTTTCCGATACTTCACACTCTATGGCCCAATTGAGTATATCGTCAGGGATTCACTCTATAGAATCTGGAAGTCTTGAGGCCTGAATAATTTTCTCTACTTTTGGAAATGGAGCTTCATAATCACTCCAATTAAAGTGTAGTATTTTTGCTTGTTCTTTCTCGAGAGGAAAATATTCATTTGCCACCGTCTCATTATACCCAAAAGGTGAGAGTGAAACAGGGAAGAATTCTCACCATTCTCAATCGAACATCATCTTCTCGATAATCTTCGGTACGAGTACTTCATATTCTTCTTTGGTGTATTGGCGGTTTAGAATGCAGTAGGACTTGTTGCGGAGTCAAGTACAACCGAAGCAATAGGAAGATCAGGAACAACTATCACAATATATGAGATTGTAGACATCTGGCCAGGTATTAATAGAAAAAAGTATATTATGGGCATTCGCTCAGGTTCCAAGAGATTCGTATTGGAGGACATTATTGATATTTCCATAATTCACATCCATACTATCTTTTATATAGTCGATAAAATATGAATATGATACATTCTCGATCATATCTCCATCAAAGACATATTTTCCATCTTTTGCATTTTGGATATTGTCCCCAAGAGTATTTTCTACCTGTATAATATGTCCTTGCTTTCGGGGTTCATTAGTGATGAATGCACTATATTCGCTTATGAGTATCCCTTGAGATATTTTCTCATACTCATCTCTTTTTTCTCGATATTCGGATTCACTATATTCCACATTTTTTATGCAGTACTTTTTATTCTGGAGGTTGATGCACATGAAGCAGTCACTGCAATTCATGCAATCTTTGAGAAAGGAACTATTTTTACAATTTTGTATCCGCTCAGAATACTTACAGTTATAACACTGGGATGCGCCAATGCATTCATAGCAATGTTCCGATTTTTTGACGAGCAGGCAGTCTACGCAATTTTTGGATTCATTCACTCGATTTCCGAAATAACTATCTTCGTTCTCAGAACTTGCGAATATAAGGTAACAGTTTTTTACCTTATAAGCAAAGTTTAAGTAATCACTATTTTCACATTCCTTGACGACGAGAGCTTGTTTGGGTATTTTTCGAAACAGATCAGTGAACTGATCAAAAAAAGATCTTGAAGAATTATAATCAAGTCCGTAATCTATCGGATCCCAAGAATCACTCCAATAGTATTCGGTACTAAAAACTAAATAGGGTGAATGCGGTGGATAGACGGAAATGATATTTTTCCCCGTACCCTTACAGACTGATTTATAAAGTTTTCGTTCATTATGAAATGAAAGACGACGCTGTTGTCTACAATCTGGACAGAGAGTTGGCGAAGGAATCTGATATTTCTTCCCACCAAATGTCGGAGATACTTTCGAGTAGAAATCCATATCTTTATCCGTGATAGGGAAAGCAGTACTACATTTCCTGCAGGTTCTATTTTCTATGAGTTGTTCGGAATGGGGTATGGGGTACATAGTTCTTTACGATAATACTTCCTTATTGTAACACTCTTCACAATATACTTTCTCTGGGCTCTCTCTCGAATATGTCGTTATGATATATTTACTACATTTATCACACTTTCTCTCATAGAGTTTTCCTGCATTTCTCATCTCCATGCGATCCATATGTCGTACATCTGGATGTCTTTTCGGGATAGGAAGAGTGTGTTTTCTATAGAATTCGAGTTCTTGTTTGACGATACGAAATGGTTTTCCCGATACTTCACACTCTATAGCCCAATTAAGAATATCGTCAGGAATACTTTCAATCGTATCTGGAAGTTTACTTGCGGGTATAACTTTCTCTACCTTCGGAAATGGAGCCTCGTAATCTGACCAATTGAATCCTTGCTCTTTTGCTCATTCTTGGATAATAGGAAAGTACTCTTGTGCTACCGTCTCATTGTACCCAAAAGGGGAGAGTGAGGCAGGGAAGAATTCTCACCATTCTCCATCTGCTATCATCTTCTCGATAATCTTCGGTACGAGTATTTCATATTCTTCTTTGGCATACTGACGGTTCAGAATGCAGTAGGATTTATCGCGGAGTCAGGTACAGAGAAATATATGAGAACACTCAAAGCTAGAGTGAAAGTAGAATCCCTCTTTTACTCCTATAGAATAGTAAAAGAAATGCGAATTATAGAGTCAGCTTCAAATAGCCAGTCATTCGTGACAAAAGGAGTTATTATTTCATCACATTGTACAATCATAGAGATCTGTAGATTTTTCTTGTTCAAAACAAAAAGAAAGTCTCTCACATTGTGAAATAAACAATGAACCTTTAATATCTTTAGAATTTCTCACATAGTCAGTTCCGGAAAATCATTCATTTTCGAATTCATTGAGATATCTTCTCGGAAATGATAGGAAATGTTTCTCTAAAAGCTCGTATCTTTCATTTTCAGGAAGAGCTTCGAAATCACTTACTTTATCTTTGTACACTGTTTCCGTATAAGGGGTATTGAAAAAGTAATACTTTTTATTCGTAAGTCCTATCGATCCAAAACAATTTTCACATCAAGTACAAAACTGTAAATATAATGAATTACTACATTCTATGGTATGATATGAATGTACTACATTATAGCATGATTTAGCCGCTACGATATCGTAGCAGTTATGACAATCTATCACTTGAAGCCCATCTACGACGAGATCACTCTCACGTATATTACGAGAGTAGAGGCATTTCTCATTATTTCTTCCCGATACAGTCATATAGCAATCAGATGAGTTCATCAGATAGTTCGTATATTCACTATTTTGATTATTGACTCAGCCTATACTTTGATGGGGAACTTCACTCATCAGCTCTCTCATTTGCTCGAATGCCGACCGACTAAAATCAAACCCTCTTCCATAGCTCATTGGATCCCACTTATCACTCCACCAATAGTCTTGATGATATACGGTGTAAGGTTTATCTTGTGAGTAGAGAGAGATAATCTCTTTTCCTGTGGCATCACATTCTCTCTTATAGAGCTTTCTTTCATTTCGAAATGTAAGTCTTCTTTGCTGTCGACAATCTGGACAGAGAGTCGGAGGAGGTATCTGATACTTCTTCCCACCAAAAATCGGGGATACTTTCGCATAGAACTCCATATCTTTATCCGTGATGGGAAATTCTCCCGCACACTGTCGACACTTTCTACTTTCTACAAGATGTTCGGAAGGGGGTATGGGGTACATAGAAATAATTCCCTCGTATTATGAAGGAATTCTTCTTTTTTGCAAAATTGTTTTAGAGAATCGGCTCGGAGAAATCACTGAGCTTCTCGATGACGTCGCCTTGTTCTTTCTCGGCTTTCTTCATCGATTCCAGCTTTGTCCTATTGTAGAGTCGTCGGGAAGATTCTCGGATTGCATCTCTTTTTTCTTTTTGGATTCACTCATCCGCTACATCAAAGGTACGGAGCGAGAAAGTATCGGTTGGGATACCATTGACGAGGAGCTTGATGTAGGCTTCACGAGCAGGGAGATTCCCGAGATCATAGTCAGATACTTGCGGCGCAAGATAACTCTCGATCTTCGGAGCATCATCCATCGATACGCGGAAGCTCACGAAGGTACCAACATTTCCGAATACCGCATTCTGAAGATGAGTCGGGATCTGCGAGAGAAACTGATGAGCGACATGAAGCGAGAGTCCATATTTACGAGCCTCTGATAAGATCTCCGAGAATGTATCTGTCGCGAAATTCTGGAACTCATCGATATAGAGATAAAATGGTACTCGGTCTTTCTGTGCGACATCCGCGCGCGTCATCGCTGCTTGGTAGAGCTTCGTCACGATCATAGCACCCAGGAATCCCATGATTTCTTCCTGGAGTTTTCCTTTTGGAAGATTCACGATGAGGATCTTCCGCTCATCCATGATCTTACGGAAATCGATTTTATTCTCACTTCCAGAAAAAATATTTTTGATCATGTCGATCGAGAGGATCTGTCCGACTTTATTGAGGATCGGCATGATCGCTTCGCTATTGAATTGCTGATTCCATCCGGCAAATTCATTGGCCCAGAAGTTTCGAACGACATCATCTTGGACGACTTCGATCAGTCGATAGCGGAAATCCTTATCTGTGAGACAACGCACAATATCGAATACCGTCGATCCAGGGAGATCATAGAGCGCGAGGACGATCATACGGAGTACGTGTTCGAGCTTCGGATTCCAGTTCGTTCCGAAGAATTTTTTGAATATATCAATGAATCCCTTCGCACCGATTTGTTTCGATTCTCCGGGCTTCAGTGAGAGAGGATTGAAAGCAAATGGGAACTCCGTATCCGTCGGATCAAAAAGGACGACATCCTTGATCCTGTTTTCTGGGATACTCGCCATCACTTCATCGACGAGATCTCCGTGTGGATCGATCACTGCAAATCCATTTCCATTTCTAGCATCTTCATTCATGAGGTGCGCGAGGAACTTCGACTTTCCAACCCCCGTCTTTCCTATGACATAGAGGTGTCGGACACGATCGAGAGGGAGTATACCGACAGCATTTCTCACCCCTCGATAATTCGAGATACCAAGTGGCGTGATACTCCGTGGATCTCCTTGCATCGGGATAGGGACATCATTTGGTGCGGGGAGACGCTTCGAGTTAATCCGCAGAAGTTTCGGCTCGGTCTTCGGATTGGTCGGAAAGTGAAAAAGCGCTCCTACTTCATCGGGAGTGAGGATATATGAAGGAGTATTTTGCTTTATCACTTCTTTAAAAGTCATGCCTTTTGTGCTATCACTTACTGAAAAGACGAAATGATTATAGGGAAAGTGTTTGTAGCGGTCGAAATATTTCGAAAGGAGTTTCGACATACTATATCGCTTCGTCGGACTCTGCTCAAAGAGCATAATCCCCACTTCAAATACCTCATGATGCATCTTATGTTCGAAATATTCATGCGACTTATGTTTCCAGTCTTTTTCGATCTTCGGATTCCAGAGATATTTATAGAACTGGAGTATTTTCTTCATACGCACGAGTGCAAACTTCACATGTGCCCCGATGAAAAATCCTCTCTCAGAAGTATGCCGAGGGCGAAGTGCAAGGTCGAGATAGACGGTATCTTCCGGATTCACTTGATCAAAAAGTCGGAATATCCCGCTCATACTCTCTTCTTCTTTATTGATGAGAAATGGATAAAATCCCTTATTAGCGAGAGATATGCGACTTCGGTGGATCGGATAATCACCCGAAAAAATCGGAGAGACGACACTCATGATCTCATATCCCGGAAATCGGGTATAGATCTCATTCGAGATATACTCAAGCGAGTCGTCATCCCCCGAGACGATATAGGAAATTTGTCTTTGTACGAGTACGACACCGACATGGATCGTATGATGGAGCGAATTCGCGACGACATCGAGGAACGCCACGAAATCCTCTTTCGTGCTGGTCGTCGAGTGAAATGGGATGATATGAAGTGAGGAGAAGCGATGCGCCATAGTATATTTTCTTCATTATAGCGGAAAAGTACCAAAAGTACAAATCCACTTACAGATATTCTTACCTCGATACCTCCCTCTCATAACACTCTTCACAATACACTGTCTCTGGTCTTTCTGGTGAATACGTCGTGATCATCTCATTGCTACACTTGTCGCACTTTCTCTCGAAGAGCTTTCTTGGATTTCTCATCTTCATACGATCCATATGTCTCACATCAGGATGTCTTCTTGGGATAGGGAGAGAGTGTTTACGATAGAATTCGAGTTCTTGCTTGATGATACGAAATGGTTTTTTACTTACTTCACATTCTATAGCCCAGTTGAGGATATCATCAGGAATAGAAGAAATATCATCTAGGAGTTTACCTGCTGGGATGATCTTCTCTACTTTCGGAAATGGAGCTTCATAGTCTGACCAGTTGAAAGTAGGTCAGTGGAGAAATGTTCCGAATTCTCCCCCTGATAAGGGGGAGTAAGAGGGGGTTTGCTCTGATTCATGGGAAAAAACCCCTCCTAACCTCCCCTTCTCAGGGGAGGAACTCGAACCAAGTACTTCTTCTCGAGTCAATGGATAGTACTCATTTGCTACGGTTTCATTATATCCAAATGGACTCATAGAAGCAGGGAAAAATTCTCCCCATTCTCCATCGTTCGTCATCTTCTCTATGATACGAGGAACGAGTATATCGTATTCTTCTTTGGTATATTGTTTGTTCAGGATAATATAAGACTTCCGATCAAGTCCGACCGAGAGAAAACAATGGGTCGAGTTATCACATTCATTCTGATACATGCCATACTGAGTTCACCAACATCTGACAGAGAATATATTATTCGAGCTTTCGAGTGCAGTATTGATAGATTCATAGATATATGATCCTTTTGCACCGACTGCATCTCCATCCATGACCGAGAGAGCATTCAGTCCTGCATTGCACATATATTTTGCATTCTCCGCATTTTCGAAGACATAGAAACACGAGTGACAGTTTTTCCCATTACGGATATAGTCACCACTACAGTTCTCACTCTGATGGATCTGATTGGCTCTGTGTATTCACTTCTGGAAAAATGCTCATACGACCCTTTCTCTCTGAGTTTTCGTAGGATACTCTTTCATAAATTCTTCCACCTTCCTTCGGTATTCTCCTTCAGAATAAGCGACATCGAAGAAGTGAAACTTTTGATTTCGGAGATTTTGACAACCGAAACAATCACTACATCCAGTGCAATCCTTCAGATAGATACTATCCCGACAATTCTGACAATTCACCGAAAAAGAGATCCCATAGCAATCCATACAATCAAGACAATCATAGCACTGCTCTGAGCGATCACAGAACGAGCAATCCACACAATGATCCGCATAATGAAGCCAATATCCATAGAGACAATCCTCATTCCAGCTGCTCTCGAAGAGCATGTAGGCATTCTTATTATCGGTACAGGTCTGGGTATATTCGCTGTTCTCACTATTGGTATTGAAAAGTGATGGTCTCGGCACGACTCGAAGCAGTTCTCCGAATTGCTCGAAAGCGGATCGAG
>JAYVIJ010000066.1:0-59054 GCA_043770315.1 Candidatus Altimarinota bacterium
ACAGGTCGTATCCCGAATGAGAAAATCGTCGAGATTATCCGTGAGCATTTTGACCTTCGTCCAAAAGGGATCGTGGCGATGCTCGATCTTCTGAAACCACGATATAAAAAATCAGCATCTTATGGTCACTTCGGGCGTGAAGATGAGCTCTTTACGTGGGAGAAAACTGATAAAGCTAATGAACTCCGAAAATATCTCTAGAATTAAAAAACTCCCGTAAGGGAGTTTTTTAATCGTTACCATCTCATATGCGGAGATCTCGTGCTGTTTTTCTCTTGACGAGGGGTTCTCATCCGAGATTTGCAGCGATGTTTCGAGCGACATTTTCTGTAATTCCAGGTATATAATTTGCTGGCGCAGGGGATATGGGAAAAGTATTTTTAGATCTTCAGCTTTCGAGTGGCATAGGTTCAGTTTTAAAAAATAAGATATTATCTATAAAAAATATAAGAATTTTGTCAAGTATTTTATCCAAGTTTTGCTCCATTTGGGACTTCTCGTTCTGGTATGGCAAGTATTACAGACCCATCTTCTCGATAGAATCCTGTACAGAGAAACTCACTCAGAAATGGTCAGATTTGTTTTGGAGGGAAGTTCACAACTCAGATGATTTGCTTTCCGAGAAGCTCTTCTTTCCTATAGTGTACCGTGATTTGTACGCTTGATTGTTTCACTCCTACTTCTCACCCAAAATCCACCCAAATCTTATAGGCAGGCTTGCGAGCTTCAGGAAAATCTTCGATACGATGTATAGTTCCGACTCTGAGTTCGACGGATTCGAATTCGGACCAAGTGAGAGTTTTTTGCATAGAGGAATTATATAAGTTAAAATATGTTTATCAATAAAAATCTCCACCTGACCGTGGAGATTTTATTAAAGCGTATTTTTTAGACCATTTTTGGGACTATATTTGAGAAGGGACTATTGTTTGATGAGCGTCACATGACCGACATAATCTTTCTTATAATCAGAACTTGGACTTGGGGGATTCACTCCTGTTAGAGAAATATCTTGTACATTTACTTTCCCAGCACCCATACCTGAATTTCTTGTCATAGATATATCTTGTACATTGACTTTTCCATGTCCTCGTAAAGTTTCAATTTTTGCTTTCATTTCCTCACGCTTTATTTTTGCTGCATCACGACCTGTTTGTCGTATATCTTTTATTTCTTGGTGTGTTTCTTTTCTGATATCTTTCATCTCCTCACGTTTTTCAGCGTACTTTGCTGGATCTATACCTTTTGACACAAGGTAATCTTGGATCATCTTTACGAGGGTTGCACGATCAGCAGGTGAGAGAGCTCCGATAGCGAGCATGAGTCATTTGGCTTCATGTTCCATCATTGTGCCACTTCCCATAGGAGGACGAGGAGGCATATTATGATTCATCATCCCGCCACTTCCCATAGGAGGACGAGGAGGACGATCCATATCTGACTCATCTCCCATAGGAGGACGAGGAGGTGGCATCATCATACCAGAATCTACTCCAGATCATTCCATCTTCCCAGCTCCCATACCACCACCCTGATGTGATGTTCACTGCTGCGACATACCCCAAGAGTAGTCACTCGCTGCAAATATTACTGCTGGAGCAAAGCTTGTGAGTAATACAGCTGCAAATATGAACTTATTCATAATGAAAAAGTAAAAATATAAATTCTTCTCGTATTGAAGACAATATGATTATATATTCCATTTCTCCCTTTGCAACTCTTTCACCGAGTCTTCACTCTTGTCATTTTCATGGATTATACACTGATATTTTTGATTATGAGCTGGAGGCTTTCCTTCCCATTCCAGATATTTCGTTCGAAAGCGATAATCGGCGAGAGTATATCCCCCTTCATAGGAAGAGCCGATGAGAAAATCTGAGCATGATTCCAGAGAAGACACTTTATATTTGGCACTTCGAGAAAGGTTATAGAAAGGTGATTATTCTCTTTTCAGATAGTGCGAATTTCTTGTATCGTGAGATTTTCTAGAAGAAACAATGGCTTGATATTTCATATGCCAAAAGGCCGAAAAAGATCGATCATACTGAGGCTCTGGAGAGATAGATCAGATGGATGGAGAATACACTCGATTTTAAGAGTTTTTCTCGGGAGATTCTGTATATCATATTTTTCAGAGAACTTTTCTTGTATAGCTTTCTTAAAATCTTCGAAACGTGATATATCGATCGTGAATCCGGCTGCTTGTCGGTGTCATCCATATCGGCTGAAATATTCTTTACAAGCATCCAGAAGTTCTATGAGATTGCACCATTCTGGTGAGCGACATGAAGCCACAAGAGATCATATCCACTTTCATCATGTATCATCTCGAAGATCTTTTTCATACTCTCGTTTTGATATTTCATCACCTTTTGGTTCATGTTGCCTACAGAGTACGATCGAAGGCTTTCCATAAGCCTCTGTGAGTCGACCTGCTACGAGACCGATGAGTCCATGCTCTATAGATTCATGTGTATAGAATAATATAGGAAGGCTTGCATCAACATTCATGAGTGCATCTTCTGTATATCTTTTCACCTCCTCCTGTCTTTTTGTATTGAGATTTTCTACTTCTAGAAGCCAATCATCGACTCGATCCTCTGTCGCGAGGAGCCAGTGAAGCGCCTTAAGAGGGCTATCCATACGACCTGCTGCATTGATACGAGGTCCAATCTGGAATCCGATTATATCAGCGTCGCCATCAGGTTCTTTATCGAGGTTTTCTATATACTTTCGGAGTGCACTTGATTCACTATTTTTCATTTGCTTGAGCCCAAGGGCAGTGATCGTACGATTCTCTCCGATGAGCGGCATACAGTCAGCGACAGTACCGAGAGAAGCAAAGTCGATATAGCGAGTGAGAGTAGATTCTAGTTCTGAAATTTTAGATGCTTGAGGTTTATCTCCATCGATAATTCTGATTGCGAGAGCATGTAGCAACTTAAATGCTACTCCAGCTCATGCGAGATTCGAGAATGGATACTTCGAATCTTTTCTCTTGGGATTTATGAGGGCTATAACTTCTTCTGGGATCATCTCTGGAACTGCATGATGGTCTGTCACGATGACATCGATTCCGAGTGATTTCGCATAGCGTATTGGCTCAATATCACGAGTACCACAGTCTACGGTGATTACGAGTTTTACATTTTTTTCTTTTAGATCATCAAAAAAATAGTTCTTCAGTCCATATCCATCATGGACTCTGTGAGGAAGGCGATATGACACTTCTATTCCTATCTCACCGAGATAGCGTACCAGAATCGCAGTACTTGATACTCCATCGACATCATAGTCTCCGAATATGACGACTCGTTCTTTTTTGTTTTTTGCTTCGATGATCCTCGCTATAGCCTTCTCCATATCTGGCATGAGATACGGATCATGGAGATCAGAAATTGAAGGATCAAAAAAATTTATATCAGTAATATCTCTATTGTTCCGCAAAACCACTTTGAGTGAAGTATAGTCACCTGTATGCAAAATATCTATGATTTGTCCATCTGGTGTCGTGAGAGCTTTTGACTTTGTCATATATCGGATTATACTTCGTTTCTCTAAAACTCAAATATTTCATGACGCTCTTACAGATATTTTTCATCTTTTCAGGGGGGATAATATCTATTTTTGCCCTTGGTATTGCTCGTCGAGAGAGATTTAATGCACTTCATTTTCTCGTTTTTCTTTGAGTCGGTTGATGATTACTTTTTTTGGGTTTTTTCCCAACGTTTGTAGATCGTATCGGATATATATTTTGAGCAGCACGGTGAGCCGACGTACTAGTATATGCAAGCATAGTATTTCTCTTTTATTTTGTTCTTTTGCTTCTTCAAAAAGTAGAATCACAGCGCCAGGAATTCACACGCCTTATTCGTGAGATGGCCCTCGAAAAAATACACCATGCAAAAAAATAAAATCCTCTTCCTCATTCGAGCATATAATGAAGCCACTCGTATTATCAATGTTATCGAGGGTATTTTATCAGCAGGATATGATCAGATTCTTGTAGTTGATGATGGCTCTACGGACAATACGCGATCTCTTCTAGAAGAGCATTTTTGAGAAAAAATTATTTATATAGGGCATGCGATTAATCGAGGGGGCTGAGCAGCACTTGAGACAGGTTTTTCTTATATACGTCGATATTCCCATCATTATGATTGGGATTTTGTGGTTACATTTGATGCAGATGGTCAGCATGATATTGCTGATATAGATAGCTTTATTGAAACATTTGAAAAGCATCCGAAGACTCAAGTAGTCTATGGATCTCGTTTTATTATCAAAACTCGATCAAATGTTCCCTTTATGCGAAAAATGGTTCTTTGGGGATGAAAAATATTTACATCATTGATTTCAGGAGCAAATCTTACAGATGCACATAATGGGTATAGAATGTTCCGTACTGAAGTGATCGAAAAGATTGTGTTGACTATGGATGGCATGGAATATGCGAGTGAGCTTATAGATGAGGTATATCTTCAGGGTTTTACGATACGAGAAGTTCCTGTTAATATTCATTATGATGACTATACTCTTGCAAAAGGGCAGAGATATGGATGAGCTCTTCGAATAGTACTCCGTATGATTTTTAAGAAATTTTTTTAAGTTCCAATTCTATTTTTTATGAAAATATTGACCCTTTGAGTTTGAGCTTTTTGAATTGCCACCCTCCAACACATTGCGAAAAATCATCCAGAACAAGAGTTTCTCGCGTATGAGAAAAATGAATATTCTTATAACTACATGATAGAACAGAGGAGAAATCCTTATTTCTTTACGGATATGATATTCGAAAAAAATATTGTTTTTGTAAATGACTTAGATCACATACTCCCATCTATAGATATCATTATACTTGCTATCCCCAATCAGTTTATCCGATCGAGTATACGTGATATTCGACCGTTTCTTCGACCCTGAGTTTCTTTCTTAAATCTATCAAAATGAATCGATAATACTACTCTTTTTACCGTGAGTGATACGATCGCTTCAGAGCTTTCTGATCTTGACTATTCCTATAGCGTCCTTTCTGGTGGGATGATCGCCAAGGAACTCGTCGATGGAAAGATGCTCGGGGCTCAAATAGGAACCTCTGACAGAGAAAAAGGCGAGTATATCAAGTATTTATTCGAAAGCCCTACTTTACATATACGACTTACGGAATCTTATAAGAATATCGAACTCTACTGAGCTTTGAAAAACATTATTGCTTTATATGTAGGATATCTCGAAGGGAAGGGGTACGGATTTTCGACGATCGGATATGAGCTTTGCACTCTTCTTGAAGAGCTTCCTCACCTTATTTCACTGTTAGGTGGAACTCAAGATATAGAGTTTTCGGAATATGCTCTCTGAGGAGATATCATCGCAACGTGTTTCTGAGATTCAAGAAATCGATATTTTTGAAAACTGGTAGGATCAGGAAAAACCGTAGAGGAATCTCTTTCCTTGCTTCAAGAGGAAAAGAAGCATGCTGAAGGGTATGAAACTTTAAAAGGAGTACGTACTATTATTCATAAAGAATCTCGACTCCCCGCATTTCAGAAAATTCTTGATACATTCTTTCATTCCATAAGTATTTCTTCTTAGAAATTGAAGTATCCCCCAATTTCTATATAATACTCATATTGTTACATAATTATTTCTATGAAAAAAGCACTTATAACCGGTATTACATGACAGGATGGAGCCTATCTTGCTGAATTTCTCCTTTCACAAGGATACGAAGTTCATGGAATCAAAAGACGATCTTCATCACTCAACACGAGTCGAGTCGATCATCTCTATCAAGATACTCACAATAGGGGAGTCCATTTTAAGCTTCACTATGGAGATCTCACAGATTCAGGAAATCTCATAAAACTTATTGCAGATATAAGGCCAGATGAGATATATAATCTTGCTGCCCAATCTCACGTGAAAGTAAGCTTCGAAATGCCTGAATATACCGCAAATGTCGATGGACTCGGTACCCTTCGTCTTCTAGAGGCAATACGAGTAAATGGTCTCGAAAAAAAGACTCGTTTCTATCAGGCTTCTACATCTGAAATGTTCGGCGGAGTAGGATACAATATGCCAGAAAAAGGATATAATGAAACTTCTCCATTTCATCCGCGAAGCCCGTACTGAGTAGCAAAACTCTATTCTTATTGGATTACTGTGAACTATCGTGAAAGCTATGGGATGTTCACAACAAATGGTCTTCTCTTTAATCATGAGTCGCCTATTCGAGGTGAGACATTCGTCACTCGAAAGATCACTCGTGCGGTTGCTCAGATACATCTTGGACTTATAGAAAAACTCTATATAGGAAACCTAGATGCAAAAAGAGATTGGTGACATGCTAAAGATTATGTCAAATGAATGTGGCTTATGCTTCAACATGATGCACCTGAAGACTTTGTCCTTGCTACAGGGGAGACATATTCAGTTCGGGAATTTATAGAGTGGGCATTCCATGAAGTTGCTATTGATATTGAATGGCGAGGAATTTGAGTAGAGGAAAAGTGATACAAGAAGGGAACTGATACTTGCCTTATCGAGGTAGATCCTCGATATTTTCGTCCTGCTGAAGTCGATCTTCTTCTTGGTGATGCGACAAAAGCAGAGACCAAACTCTGATGGAAACGAGATTATGATATCGCAGAGATGGTATCAGAAATGGTAAAGTCAGATATAGAAATCTTCCGAAAAGAAGAGATTCTTAAGAAGCATGGGTATGAAATACTGGCTCAATACGAATAATTTGACAATGTATGATATATGTATATAATAATGATTCTTATTGTTCATAATAATATATATGACTTCTTCATGACCACACCTTCCAGAGGCAGAACCTCTTTCCTCTAGTGAAATACTTTGACCTGTTGATGTAGTAGCTTCACCTGAATGAGCTACACTTCGGGTTAATGGAATTCTTTGATTGTCAGAAATCCCTGATGTAGACAGGTATGATTTTGATAAAGGAATGGAAAGGCTACAGGCCTTGAGAGGATACTTCGATCCCAATATGCATACTGGGTTTTTTCATGAAGGCTTAGAGGCATATAGTATTTTGTGAGTCATTGACCGAATTAGGAGAATGCAAAATCCTGAACTTCGAGAACATCTCTTATCTGAAGCAAGGAAGATAGAAGAGATGATTCTTCCTCTTGCGAGGAAGATAGCATCTGATCGTGCTGAGCTTGAAAAATCTGGAAATATGATTGGCAAGCTTCATAGTACTGATGCAGTCAATGTATTTATGTCTGAGGATTTTCAAGAATGTATCCTAGATGGATTAGGAGAGATAACTTTAGATAAAGTGAAGTTCGATGCAATGAGGGCTGAAGCATGTAAAATAGTAGCAGGAGGAGATGAGCAAGAATAACTTAAAATCTTTACTTTTTATAACCTATTTTTATGACTACTCCTACTCTTCCAGATGGAGCTCCTGACTCTCCTGAAGTTCCAAAAACTCTGAATCGCATATTTACTTCTAAGCAAGTTCAGGAAAATCTTGCTTTAGCAGAAGCTCGATATTCAGAACAGTATAAGTTCCTCGATAAAACGGGACTTAATGGGGAACCATTTATGAATCCATTTACCTGAGATACAGATACTGAATCATTTCAAAATGTACGTGAACAAGGGAGTATGGTAGTTTTTGTTGCCACTAGTATTGCTGATAAACTTAAGGAAAAATGAGTGGTTTCTGAAGCACAATATGATGAGATCATCAATGGAGCAATAGCTCATAATTCTCTCAAGAGATTCGAGGTATTTATGAAAGGAACTTTCCCTAGTCTGATCCCTTACAGTAAAGAGTGGATAGCTGAACTTCGCACAGTGATTGCAGATAAAGAAGGTATACTCACTCCAGAAGAATTCGAAAATGCAGTACGCATGAGGAATACTATGTGACATGGAAGTCTTGCAGATTTTGTTACCATAAAAGATGGCATTGTCACTATAAATCCTGAGAGAGGTATCTCTGAAATGATCGTCCATATTGCTTCAGATATGGTATGAGCACAAAATAAAAAAATAAAAGATCAGAAATGAGAATCACATAGCTCTGATATACAGGTATCATCTTTTCTCGATCGAGCAGTGTATGCTGATTTTGAGTTAGCATATAAGTTCTTATTTACAGAATGACTCGCAGTATCTGAAATACAGTGAGTAAGTATTATCAAGGATACTTCATCATATAAGCCTACTTGAGGCTATGAGAGGCTTGAAAATTATTATGAATGGCAGAAAATAGTATTTGAACTTATTTGTAGAGATTTACAGAAAAAGATAAGCCCGATTTATGCAGGAGATCCTGTTGAGTTCATCGTACGAGCTGTGAATGAGGTAGGAGCCCCGAGACTCATCGATGACTTTGCAGCTCAAGTAGATAGGCAACTCCCAGAATAATTTTCTACTATCTTATAAAACATGACTCAGAAACTAGATTTTTCTCAATACAGGGCAGATATTATCTGACTCGGAAATAGACTTCTCGAAAAATATCCATGAATACCCGTTCTTGATCCACAGTCAGATGATCTTGTAGCGCAATATGATAGAGCAATTGCTGCCTTATTGGACATTGTTCCTCTTGATCCAGGAACTGTGGAAAACCGAAGGAGTGATTTTCGTAGGGAGATAGACGAATATGATGATGGTGAAAGTATTTCCGCAAAACAATTTAGGCTAAGGCAGTCAAGTTTTGATGCCTGAAAATGACTCGGTGAACATTATCATCAAGATACTGGTGAATTTGATTGAGAATCTCAATTTGTAGAATGATTTCGTATGATGTCAGCGAGTTGAGTACTTTTTGTGAGTCAATATACACAGAATGCTGTCGGATTACTTATTCCATGAATAACAGTCCCCTATGAAATCGAAAAGTGAAATGTGCTAGTTTTTCAGAAAAATCAGGCACATACTTTCTATTTGAGTGAGTGAGAATTCCAAGGAGTCTTGGCTACAGCATTTAGTGAAAAAGATTTGAAACCAGCAAAACTCCAATTTTCATAATGAATAATATGAGGCTATAATAATTAGCAATAACCATATTCCCGAAATAATTCGGAGCTTTTTATGTGACAAAATTCGAAATTTCTATACAATCTCGGCATTTAGTACTTATAGAATTCTATGGAGAAAAATTCAAAAATATATGTAGCGGGACATCGTGGACTTGTGGGCTCTGCTCTGGTACGGAATCTTGAAAAAGCGGGATATACCAATCTTGTTTATCGCACTCATGCTGAACTCGAGCTCACTGATACTCATGCTGTAGAGACTTTTTTCGAAACGGAAAAACCAGAATATGTGATACTCGCAGCCGCAAAGGTAGGAGGAATCGTAGCAAATAATACCTATCCTGTAGATTTTCTCCTCACGAACCTCAGAATCCAAAACAATGTGATCGAATCAGCGTATAAAAATTGAGTGAAGAAACTTCTCTTTCTTGGTTCAAGCTGTATTTACCCACGTCTTGCATCTCAGCCAATTCATGAGGATTCACTTCTGACTGGCCCTCTGGAGCCGACCAACGAAGCGTATGCCCTCGCAAAGATTTCATGAATCAAACTCTGTCAGAGCTATAATAGACAATATGGAACTGAGTTTATTGCTTGTATGCCGACGAATCTCTATGGTCCTTATGATAATTTTGATCTTGAGAACTCCCATGTCATGCCTGCTATGATCCGTAAATTTCATGAGGCAAAAATCAATAGTCTTCCATCAGTAACTCTTTGGGGTGATGGAAGTCCATTTCGAGAATTTCTCTATTCTGATGATATGGCAAAGGCGTGTATTCATCTCTTAGGCACATTTTCTCCTACGAAAGAGCAAAATGAGAAATGAGAAATATTTTTTAATATTGGGACAGGAAAGGACTTGAGCATCAAAGAGCTCGCCCTTCTTGTAAAGAAAATTGTTGGCTTTGAATGAGATATAGACTGGAATACTACTCGTCCGAATGGAACACCTCGGAAGCTTCTTGACGTAAGTCGTGTTGAATCAACTGGCTGGAAATATGAGATTGAACTTGAAGATGGTATCCAGATGGCATACCAGAGGTTTCTGGATAATAAATAACAACAATATACTATGAAAATTTCTATCATTGGAACTGGATATATCTGATTGATTCAGGCACTTTGACTCGCAAAACTGGGATTCGAAATTACTTCTATCGATGTTTCGCAAGAAAAAATTGATACTCTTAAAGCGTGAATTCCTACGATTTATGAAGATGGACTTCCAGAACTTCTTAAGGAATATCATCAAAGCATAGATTTCACTACAGATATGTCACATATTGTTTGAAGTGATGTTATATTTATCTGTGTGGGTACTCCACAAGACGATGAAGGTAAAACGGATTTGGGATACATATTCGGTGCTTGTAATGATATTAAACCACACCTTTCGGGATCCGAGATCGTCGTGATAAAATCGACTGTTCCTGTATGAACCAACGCTCGAATATATGAGAGTTTAGAAAGAAAAAATACGGTCGTTTCGAATCCAGAATTTTTACGTGAAGGCTTAGCAATAAAAGATTTTTTTAATCCAGATCGTATCGTTCTCGGGGTTTTGGATGCAGAAAATAAAAAAGTTTTAGATACGCTTAAGAAAGTCTATGCGTCTTTTGCAGAGAAGAATATTCCGACTCTTATTACAGATTGGCAGACAGCTGAACTTATTAAGTATGCTGCAAATAGTTTTCTCGCGACAAAAATAACCTTTGTGAATGAAATATCGCGACTTGCCGATAGAGTATGAGCAAATGTAAAAGATATTTCTCTTGCTATTGGTATGGATGATAGAATTGGTCCAAAATTTCTGAATGCTGGAATAGGTTATGGATGAAGTTGTTTCCCGAAGGATGTAAAATCTCTTATTCATCAGTTCCAAGAAAATGGTCTTTCGGGTGAGATAGTATCGAAAGTCGATGAAATCAATGATTCTCAAGTGAATTATTTCATGAGCAAAATCCTCGATTTTTATGGAAATGACCTCCATGGGAAAGTCATATCGGTTTTATGAGTTGCCTTTAAGCCTGATACAGATGATTTACGTGAATCAAAAGGGATCGAAGTTATCAAAAAACTTATGCATGCTGGTGCGAGATTGAAGATATATGACTATAATAAGCATGCATTACTCAATTTTCGGAAGTATCTCGATGGTATTATCCTATGAAGTAGCCGATGATTTTTCAGTGTAAAAATAGTAGATTCTTTTGATGAGCTTATCACAGACTCCGATAGTCTTGTGGTTACACTTGAGGATAAAAGATTATTAAATGAAAATTTTCAAAATGTATGACTTCGAGATAATGTTATTTTTGATGGCAGAAATATTTTAAATAAAAAAGAAATACAAGCGAATTGAATCATTTACTTTGGAGTTGGAGTACAATAAAATTGCTTTTTGAGCCTTCGTAATTAAAATTCATCCTCTCTCCGTGGAATCAGAAGGAATTCATTTTCGAATAAAATCACTATAAAAAACTTAAATCTTTAATATGAGCATAATGCAACAATATTTTACAGGAAAAACTATTTTAATAACAGGAGGAACAGGATTTCTCTGATATGCCCTTACTCGAGAGATATTAAAGCAAAACCCTCATAGTATTCGCATCTTTTCTCGAGATGAAGTGAAGCATTTTAAGATGCAACGAGATTTTAATAATCCTACAATTCGACATCTTATCGGTGATATTCGAGATAAGGATAGGCTTCTTAAGGCGATGGATGGAGTCGATTATGTTATACATGCTGCAGCCTTAAAGAGATTAGATATACTCGAATATAATACCGAAGAATCAGTGAAAACGAATATAATCGGAACACTCAATCTTGTTGCTGCAGCCAATGAATCCAAAGTAAAAAAAGTAGTATTTATCTCTACTGATAAATCATGTAGTCCTATCAATACCTATGGTGGTTGTAAATTTGTGAGCGAAAGAATTATAACAGAGAGCAATTATAGCAATGGAGCAAACGGAACAATTTTTCTATCGGTGCGGTATGGGAATGTTGTAAATAGTACGGGATCTATAGTGCCAATACTTCAAGATAGGATTAAAAATAATCAAGATTTTTATCTTACAGATGATAAGATGACTCGTTTTTTAATCACTGAAGAGGATGCGATTAAGCTTATTTTTGATGCTTTTGAATTTGGAATTGGATGAGAAGTGATTGTGCCGAAGCTTGACTCATGTAAGATTACGGTTCTCATGGAAGCGATGAAGCGAGTAAATGATTACTCATGTGATATTAAAAATATAGGATTACGACCAGGGGAAAAAATTCACGAATATATGATCAATGAAGATGAATGATCTCGAGTGATTTTTTATAAAAATAGATATATTATTCAGTCTTTGATTCAGGTATATAAGGATGAAACTGATTGTCCAAAATATATTCAGGATGGTGAAAAATTCGTTATGTGAGACTATTCATCAGAGCATTCACTGATTTCCCTTGATGAAGTAATAGAAAAATTTGAGAAATATCTAAAAGTTAACCCTTAATATTATGATTCCTTACTGAAAGCAAAGTATAGATAATGATGATATTCAAGCAGTTATACAAGCCTTGCAATCTCCTCATCTTACCACCTGACCGCTCATTCAAGAATTTGAGAAAGATTTATGTGATTATACCGGATGAATATATTGTGCGGTTTGTTGAAATGGGACACAGGCTCTTCATCTAGCGTATATTGCTATTGGACTTCGAGAGGGCGATGAAGTCATCACTACACCAATTTCATTTGTTGCAACGACAAATATGATGCTTCTGACTTGAGCAGTTCCAGTATTTTGTGATATAAAGATGGATGACTATAATATTGATGAAGAAAAGATTGAATCACTTATTACAGAGAGGACTAAAGCTATTTCCGTAGTTCATTTTGCTGGAAGACCTTGTAATATGAATAAAATATGGGATATTGCAGCTAAATTTAATTTAAAGGTTATAGAAGATGGAGCTCATGCTCTTGGGTCTGAATATTATGGAAAAAGAATTTGAAATACAAGAAGTGATGTTGTGACATTCTCTTTTCACCCAGTAAAACCTATAACTACGGGAGAATGAGGTGCAGTTATGACAAATAATAAACAATATCATGATATCATGATGAAATATCGGTCGCATGGAATAGAGAGAGATGAAAATGGGTTCAATAATATGGTGGCATTTTGAAATAATTATAGAATTACGGATATACAGTGCGCTTTATGAATATCTCAATTAAAGAGAATTGATACATTCCTTAATTCCCGCAAGAATATTGTATGATTCTATAAAAAATATCTTTCAGGAAATCTCCAATTAATACTTCCGAAGGACGATAATATAGCTGTTTCTTGATGGCATCTCTATGTGATACGACTTCAAGATAAAAAGACGCGAGATTGACTCATGAATCATTTAAAGCAGGCATGATACGGAGTGACATTACATTACCCACCCATCTACGCGCATACATACTATAGAAATCATTGATTTTGAGATTTGAGTTTACCAAATGCAGAAAAATATTTCGAAACTTGCCTAAGTCTACCTATATATTTTGGTTTGGATGAAGAAGAAATCAAAAAAATAAGTTCCCTTATACATCATTTTATAAATGAGTTTTAAAAATATGCAGACAGATATTATTATACAAGCACGAATTGGCTCATCAAGACTCCCAGGAAAGACGATGCTCTCACTTGCATGAAAAGAAGGTCTCTGGCATGTCGTAGAAAGATGCAAAAAAGTTCAGAATATCAATTCTATTATAGTTGCCACTACTAATGAATTAAAAGATAATATTATCGAAAGGTTTTGCATAAAGCATAATATTCAATACTATAGAGGTGACGAAATGAATGTTCTAAAACGATATTATGAGGCAGCTAAACAATACTGATCAGAAGCGGTAGTGAGGATTACGAGCGATTGTCCATTAATAGATCCTGAGATTATTACATGATGTATTGATATGCTCCAAAATTCGGATGGAGCTCAATACGTATCGAATTGTTTCGATAGAGTATTTCCTCGATGACTTGATTGTGAGGTATTCACATTTTCCGCACTCGAGGATGCATATAAAAATGCAAAAGATTTGAGTGATTTAGAGCATGTAACTCCCTATATTAGGCGTAATTCTCGTACAAAACCTTTTGTTGTCAGTCATGAATTCCAATGAGACTTTAGAGTTACTCTAGATCAGATTGAAGACTATCAGCTCCTCTCACAGATTTATGATAGATTTTATAGAGATGGTGAAATTATAGATGTAAAACGTGTTATCGAATACCTAAAAGCAAATCCAGAAATTGCAAATACAAATAGGAGTGTAGAGCAAAAAAAAGTTTAATTTTATTTTTTATTTTACTATAGCATTATGACTCATTTTAAAACAGAGCAAGAAAGTTTTTGGGCGTGAGATTTCTGAGAAGACTATATTGCAAGAAATGATGGAGATAAATTTCTTGCAAATCAAGTAGCTTTTTGGTCACAAGTTCTACGTAAGGCATGAAAAATTAGCTCTATTATTGAGTTTGGTTCAAATGTATGAGTGAATCTCAAAGCATTAGGTTTATTATTACCAGAAGTAGAATTATCTGCTGTAGAAATTAATAATACAGCATGTAAGGTTATAGAGCATTGGAGTCGGGGAAAGGTCAAGGTATACAATGAGTCAATACTTGATTTTAGACTTGATCAAACGAGAGAGTTTGCTTTTACTAAGTGAGTCTTAATCCATATAAATCCAGATAATTTAAATGAAGTGTATGATTCACTTTATGCATCAAGTTCGAGGTATATATGTGTAGCTGAGTATTATAATCCTACTCCCGCAGAAATGAGCTATAGGTGAAATACAGGAAAGTTATTTAAGCGTGATTTTTGTGGAGAAATAATGAACCGATTTCCAGACTTAAGACTTTTAGACTATGGTTTTGTTTATCGTTCTGATCCAACATTTCCACAAGATGATGTTACTTGGTTTCTCCTTGAAAAAAAGAATAGCGCATAGTTTTCGTTTTTCATCTCTTCTAAAAAGTTCAAAGAATATTTTTTAAGATAGAGTTTATTTCTTTAGCTAACCAACAATGAAATATTGTATAAATTGTGTCATGCCTGATACAAAACCTGATTTACTCTTTGATGCTAACTGAGTATGTAATGCTTGTAATAACTTCCTAAATAGAACAACAGTTGACTGGAAGAAAAGAAAAAGTGAGTTTTTAGAAATTATGGAAAAGTATCGCTCTAAAGATGGTACGAATTGGGATTGCATAATACCAGTAAGTTGAGGGAAGGATAGTACCTACCAAGTCCTGAAAATTCTGAGTCTTTGATTGAACCCCCTTTGTGTTACCTCTACTACATGCGACTTGAGTGAGATAGGAAGAAAAAACATCGAGAATATTAAAAACTTATGAGTTGATTATCTGGAGTTTACGACGAATCCCGTTATACGGAAGAAATTAAATAGAATTTGACTCCTTAAGGTAGGTGATATTTCTTGGCCTGAGCATTTGGGGATTTTTACTGTGCCTATACGGGTAGCTGTCCAGTACAAAATTCCTATGATTATTTGGTGAGAAAATTCCCAGAATGAATATGGATGACCAGGAGCATCTGTAGAAAATAATGTTCTTACAAGAGGGTGGCTAGAGGAATTTGGGTGACTTTTATGAATGCGGACTACTGATTTAATTTGAACTGAAGGAATCGAACAAAAAGAGTTGATACCATTTATATACCCTTCTGATGATGATTTAAAGCAAGTAGGAGTGACATGATTGTTTTTATGATACTATTTTCCTTGGGATGGATATAGAAACGTACTTTTATCGCAATGATTTGGATTTACTACTTATTCAAAAACGATCGAAGGATCAATAGTAAACTATGAGAACTTAGACAATCATCAGACTTGAATACATGATTATTTTAAATTCATAAAATTCGGGTTCTGAAGATGATCAGATCTCGCAAGTTTGCATATTAGAAGATGAAGACTAGATCGAGATGAATGAATTCAATTAGTAAATAGACATGATGGAAAATTTCCTTGGACCTATCTAGGAAAGCCAATCGAAGATATACTTAAGCCCCTTGATATTACAGTCGATGAATTCATAAAAATATGTGATAAATTCACGAATAAAAGAATTTTTAAGACGGATGTCAATGGAAATTTAGTAAAAGATAAAGATGGAAATCTCATAAAACTTTATCCTATAAGTTCAATATAATGAGTGTAATTGTTATTGATTATTGAATGTGAAATCTTCAGTCCGTAAAGAATGCTGTAGAGGCATGCTGATTTGAGTGTAATATATCGAATGATGATAGGAGTATTGATATTGCTGATAAATTAATACTTCCATGAGTAGGTGCCTTCGGTGATGGAATGATGAATATAAAAGAGTTGAGACTCTATGATCTCATACGTAAAAAAGCTTTACAGGATAAGATACCAATTCTCGGGATTTGTTTATGAATGCAATTACTATGAACAGTAGGATATGAGCTATGAGTCAACCAGTGACTCGATCTTATCGAATGAGAAATACAAAAATTTATTCCACTTCATAGTGAGAAAATCCCTCATGTTGGCTGGAATAATGTATCCGTGCAAGAAGGGCATCCTCTTTTTGAGGGGATACAAAATAATTCTGACTTTTATTTTGTGCATAGCTATTATTTTAGCCTCAAGAACACTTCATATGAAATATGAAATACGGATTATATCTGAAATTTTCCATCAATAATAAATAAAGAAAATATTTTTTGAGTACAATTTCATCCAGAAAAAAGTGGAAAAAATGGACATAAATTACTCCATAATTTTTTAAAAATTTAAAATGTTAAAGAAAAGAGTTATTCCGACGCTTCTATGGAAGAATTTTTGACTAGTAAAGTGAATAGGATTTGATAGTTCAAGAAGGGTTTGAACGGTATTACCCGCTATTAAAGTTTATACGATGAGGGAAGTAGATGAATTAATAATACTCGATATTGAGTCGAGCATAACTCATATTGAAATTAATTATGATGAAATCAAAGATTTTTGTGCTGAATGCGATATACCTATCACTATCTGAGGATGAATCGATACTTTTGAAAAGGCAAAAAAAATAATAAGTTTTGGCGCTGATAAAGTATGTCTCAATACCGTTCTCTATACGGATGTTACCCTCATATCTGAAATAGCGAAAACCTTCTGAAGCCAAGCGGTGGTTTGTGCTATAGATATAAAAAAAATTGATGATACATACGTTTGTTTTAGTCATTCATGAACAGTAAATACCCATAAAGATCCTATTGAACATGCAAAAGAGTTGGTTAGCTACTGAGCTTGAGAGATTATCGTTACTTCAATCGAAAATGACGGCACAATGAAAGGGTACGATCTCGATATAATTGAAAAATTAAGTAATGCTGTAAATATACCTGTAATAGCATCTTGAGGTTGTGGATCTTATGAAGATATGTATAAAGCTTTCTCAGTGGGTTGCTCGGCAGTGGCAGCAGCAAGTATATTCCACTTTACGGAAATGACACCTCTGGAGGCAAAAAAGTATCTAAAATGAAAATGAATACCAGTCCGATCCTAATCATTCACATAATTAATTATCTTAACTATAATACCCTGTATGCGTTCTATCAAAATTTGAAATTTTTCTATTGGAGATGATTCTCCAGTATTTATAATAGCAGAATTATCTGCAAATCATGGTGGATCTATCGAAAATGCAAAAGAAATCATCAAGAAAGCGGCGGAGTCTTGAGCAGATGCAGTGAAGCTCCAAACTTATACAGCCGATACTATGACTATCGATTGCGATCTCCCTGATTTTCAGATCAATTCTGGAACCGCTTGGGATGGAAAAAATCTATATGAACTTTATAGCGAGGCATATACTCCATGGGAATGGCACAAAGAATTAAAAGACTACGCAAATAGTCTTTGACTTGAGCTTTTTTCTACTCCTTTTGATGAGACGGCTGTGGATTTCCTTGAATCTATAGATGTTCCTTGTCATAAGATTGCTTCTTTTGAAAACAATGATATCCCCCTTATTAAGAAAGTCGCGAGAACGGGGAAACCGATCATTATATCAACAGGTATGGCTACATATGAGGATATCCAGCTTGCACTCGATACTATTCGCTCAGAATGAAACAATCAGATTATCCTTCTCAAATGTACGAGTTCTTATCCTGCACCATATGATGAGATTAATTTGAAGACGATCGAATCATTTCGAGATGATTTTGACGTGATCCCAGGATTATCAGATCATACCTTATGAATCGAGGTACCTATTGCTTCAGTTGTTTTATGAGCTAAGGTTATTGAAAAGCATTTTTGTTTATCAAGGGATATTCCTACTGCAGATTCTCATTTTTCACTCGAACCAGAAGAATTACAACAAATGGTTGCATCGATAAGAAATGTAGAGAAAGCAATAGGAAGAGTATATTATGATATCGCAAATGTCGAAAAAAGTAGTTGCCAGTTTAAGAGATCTATATATGTGGTAAAAGATATAAAAAAATGAGAAGTACTTACGAAAGAAAATATTAGAATTATCCGTCCAGGATATGGTCTTGCTCCGAAATTCTATGAAGAAATCCTTGGGAAGGTAGTGACTGAAGATATTACTCGGGGAACGGCTTTTAAAAAGGAATTTATTTAGTTTTCATGATAGTTAGAAAAGCAAACATCGATACTGATGGAGCATGAATACTCCATATAAGAAATAATGAGCAAGTATTTCAGTATTTTAATAATAATACAAAAGTTGAATTTGATACCCATATTACGTGGCTTGCAAAGTATTTAAAAAATGACCAAAATCTTTTTTTAGTATGAGAAGAAGATTGAGTTATAGCTTGTTATGCTCGTAAAGATAGCCTATGAAATAATAAATTTGAAATATCTATTGCTGTTGATCCGTTATTTCAAGGGAGATGATTTGCGAAACGTCTTCTCGAAGAGATGGTATCTCTGCTGAAGAAATGAGAACTCCTTATTGCTGAAATTCATAAGTGAAATCTCAGTTCGCAGAAATTATTTGAGAGAGTTTGATTTACAAAATATAATGAAGATCCAGAGAAAATTTATATGCATTATTTCGGCGAATAATTATTTAGTTATCAAATATAATTATGCAAAACAATACTATTCTCATAGTGACTATAAAATCTTGGAATATTGCCAACTATGAAAAGCATAAGCAGGATAATTGGTTTTTAATGACGGATAGATCTGAATTTACTCTTGAAAATATTAAGAAAATTAATCCAAAATATATTTTTATTCCTCATTGGTCATGGATTATTGCCGATGATATTTGGAAAAATTTTGAATGTGTCGTATTTCATATGGCAGATCTACCGTATTGAAGGTGAGGATCTCCTTTGCAAAATCAGATAGTACGAGGAATTAAAAATACAAAAATATCAGCCATAAAGATCGATAACTGAATCGATACGGGTGATGTATATATGAAAAGAGATCTTTCTCTGTCAGGAAGTGCTCGTGAAATTTTTATTCGTGCTTCAGATATTATTTTTTGAGACATGATTCCTTATATTCTTCAAAATAATCCAATTCCTACAATGCAAGTATGAGAAATACTAGAATTTAAGAGGAGAAAAAAAGAAGAATGAGAACTTAAAGAGGATTTTTCTATAAAGCAAATTTATGACCATATAAGAATGCTTGATGGAGAGGGGTATCCGCCTGCTTTTTTGAAGTTTTGAAATATGTTATTAGAGTTCTCTGATGCAAAAACTGATACTCATGAGTGTAGTGCAAAAGTAAAGTTTATTCCTTTAAATATATCTAATGAAAAATAATATTCTCGTTGTAGTTGCACATCCTGATGATGAAATATTAGGAATAGGGTGAACTATTTTAAGACATATTGATCAAGGTGATTCTGTAAGTATTCTCATTCTTTCTTCTTGAGAGGATTCACGCTGAGATCATATCTCAAATAATAAAAAGAGGATACAGCAGGCAATGGAGGTTGCCCAAAGAATGAGTTGTAAGTTATCTATGGAAAATCTTCCTGATAATAAGTTTGATTCACTTCCTCTTTTAGATATTGTAAAAGTCGTAGAAAAGTATATCTCAGATCTTTCTCCTGATACTATCTATACTCATTTTTCTCATGATTTGAATGTCGATCATAGACTCACTTTTCAAGCTATAATGACCGTCTGTAGGCCACTACCAAATTTTTGTGTAAGAAATATATTCTGTTTCGAAACAAATTCTTCAACAGAGTGGCAAAAGAAGGACTCGAGTATGATTTTTTGTCCTCAGAAATATGTAGATATTTCGGCATATATCGATGAAAAATTGGAAATACTCTCTCTTTATAAAGATGAGATCAGAGATTTTCCACATCCAAGAAGTTTACGCTGAGTAAGAGTACTTTCTGAGTTTCGTTGAATGGAGGTTTGATATGGCTATGCTGAGGCATTTGAGGTAGTACGTATACTCGATTAAACTTAATTTTTATGATCAAATATTGACTCAAGCTCTGGTCTGTAAATCACGATCTTTTTAATGATGCTATTGAATCAATTCAGGATTGATATTTTGATTTTATTGAGCTCTATATTACTCCGAGTATATTTGAAGAAAAAATATTTAGTAGACTTAAAGAATCGCATATAGATATTTCCTTTCATTTGCCGCATGGTGCACATTGATTTAATCCGATAGATCCAAATAATGCTTCAGAAGATATGTGGTTAGATATTCAACAGTATATTACATATCTGGATCCATTTGCGTTGGTGCTTCATCCAGAAATAGGAAATGATATTAATACGCTTAAGAAGAGATTATATTTTTTTCATAATGACAGGATATTGATCGAAAATATGCCAAAAAAATCAAGTATCATGAAAGATGTATTTTTTTATGGATACAATAGGGAACAAATACAAGATATAAAAAAAATCCATAATAATTTTTGTTTTGATTTTGCAAAAGCAAAATCTTCTGCCATTTCCCAGTGAGTCAATGTTATAGATTTTTCAGATCAACTCATTGAGATCATGAATCCAAATTATTTCCATATTTCATGATTTCTCAAAACTACAGAAGCTGATGAACATCTCGATCTCTATGAATGAGATGAAGAATTTATGAAATATATGCAAAAAAAATTGTTTGACATTGCAACAGAAAGAGATATTTTTGTTGTTTTTGAGTGTAAGAAAAAAGATAGACTCAAAAATGATTTGAAAAATCTAGAATATTTTAAGCACATTAATACATAATTATAATGAAAAAATATATATATATTCCTGAAGATAGAAAAATATGGTTTGATCTTGCAAAAAAATTACACGATAATTCTATCGCAAAGCCAGTTATAAGTTTTTGAGATGATAGTTATTTTCAGGATTACTTTGAAACTTTTAAGGATTGTGAATTTCTGGATTACGGTGAAACAAATATTGGCCTTTTCACAGAAAAGGATTCATATAAGACATCGGGAATAGAAGATATTATCTATAGCCCCGATTTTCTGAAGTTTAAGGAGCAGGCAATAAAAATGATGGATCGTGCAGATCTCTTTTGATGATTTAGAAATATAGATAGAAATGATATATTTTACTCAATAGTATTTCATTTATTTGATCTTATTAAATCAAAAAAACCTGATTTTATCCTCATGTCATGAACTCCACATGTTACTGGTTCTTTTATCATGTATGGGTTATGCAAATTTCTAAATATTCCTGGATACTCTTTTGTTTGATCGAGCATACTACCGTGTGTTTTTTTATTGAAAGGGATAGACGGAAAATTTATTGATAAACCAAAGAATTTAACTTTCTCTCATGAAATTACTCAAAAATTTAATCAAGATATAGAGAAGTTTATTAGTAAGTTTCAAAGTAAACATTTCGAATTACCAGCAGATATAAAAAGACAATATGATTTTGATAAATTGTCCCTAGCCAATTTTTTAAAGAAGCTCTATAAAAGTATCTCACTTATCTTTTATAATAAGATTGAATATTTTGGATTTAGCAATCATAAAAATTCTATATGAATTTTCGAAAAGATATTGTTCTTTTTTATGAAGAGCAAAATCATCCAATCGAATATCGATTCACTTAAAAAATATGAATCACATAATGTTTCAATTCTCGAAAAGAAATATGTGTATTTTCCACTCCACTACGAGCCTGAAAGAACAACAAATCCTGATGGATGAGACTATTATGATCAGATCAAAGCAATACTGGCTTTGAGAAAATTGGTACCCAAAGATATACCTATATATACAAAAGAACATTATTCTCAATTTACAAAATCGCTACAATGATATCGATGAAAGGGGAGATTTTTTTATGCCGCTATTTCTAAGATAGAAAATGTGTATATTCTCGATATGAATACACCATCAACTCAGCTTATAAAGAGTGCTTTGTTTACAGCCTCAATTACAGGAACTACTATTTTAGAGTCAATTTGTTTTGAAGTACCTACGATAATCATGTGAAATACTTGGTTTGAGAACTTTACTGGAGTTACAAGGTTTACTCCCAAATTAAGTATGAGTGAAGTTCTCTCAAATAAAGGAAATAGGGCAACCTGTGAGGAAGATATACGAAATATTGTTTTGAATCATTGAATATTTGGTACTATAGGTATAGTCGATGAGAGCTTTTATCCTCACTACTATAATGAGAAAAATATGAAAGATAGAGAATTAGATGATTGGTATAATTTTATAGTATCGATTATATAATGAGCAGCATCATTCATTTTTCTCGTAGTATATATATTCAAAAGTATTCAATATAATTTCTAAACAACAATATTTATGAAACAATTCAACAAAACTACAGTGATAAATTCTGTAAAGGAAGTAATGAGAAATATTATGAGTCCATTGTGATTGCTTGTAGGATTGCTGATATATAGCGTTACTCGTAAAACGCCAGCTTTCGCTTACCAAAGTATGGTACACTTATTTTGTATTACAAAAGGGAGGTCCAATGATTGGTTATCTATCCTTTTTGGATATATCAAGATGCCATATAATTTTGGTAAGGAGGCAGATGGTATCTTGGGAAATATGTCATGAGACGACAAGCAGGGAGTAGTAGAAGATTTGCGCAATAAAGGATATCATGTTTTTGCATCGAAACTCCCAGATGATCTCTGTGACAGGCTCCTCGAATATGCACTTATCCAACCATGCCTCTCTCGTCCAATGGATGGAGAAGGAAAGGAAAAAGAGAAGTATGGAGTATATCCAAGGTCGAGTCCAGAAGTAGCCCGATATGATTTTACGACCCAAGATTTATTACGTAATAAGGATATTCAAGGACTATTGATAGATATGTCATTTCCAGCAGTAGCTTCTGAATATCTTGGCGCAAGAGCAATTGTCGATGTTTTAAGTATGTGGTGGCATACGTCATTTTCGAACACTCCAGATATGAAAGCAGCTCAGTACTATCATTTTGATATGGATCGACCTAAGTGGTTAAAGTTTTTTATTTATCTTACTGATGTGACTATTAATACAGGTGCACATATGTTTGTTGAATGATCACAAAAAACAAATGGAATTCCATCTTCTATGTTAAAAAAAGGATATGCTCGATTGACAGATGAAGAGGTAGAAGAATATTATGGAA
Organism: Candidatus Altimarinota bacterium; assembly: GCA_043770315.1. Taxonomy (GTDB): domain Bacteria; phylum Patescibacteriota; class Gracilibacteria; order BD1-5; family UBA2023; genus JAGOMW01. The sequence goes on from JAYVIJ010000066.1 coordinate 23,715, forward strand.
AAGAGAAGATAATTGAATTTATCGCACCAAGGGGTACAATTATTGCAGAAGACACAAGAGGTTTACACAAATGAAAACACGTACATAAAGATGATCGACTTATACTTCAGATTCAATTTAGCAATAGTATGTTTGGTGGTGATTATCCAGATTCAAGATTTGAGACGAATGTCGAAGAAAAACTCCAAGAGAAAATGACAAAATATCCTGACTTATATGCATCGTATATCCAAAAGTAATAGCTTCATCGAGTTGATTTGATGCGTTTCGATATAGGTTTATGCCGCCATTTAAACTCTCATTTTTTCGAATAGAATTGGAATTCTGTTTATTTATCGAGAAGAAAATAATCTTCGATAAAATGCTTTATTTTCAGTGATTTTTGAGATATAATATGCACTTATAAGTGCAAAAAAGAAGTATAAGATAGAAGAAACTATCGGATACCATGAGATAAAGGAATATTTATGAAAAATTCAAAATAAAAATAAAAGTAATGGGAAGTGTAAAATGTAAAGTGTATAACTAAAACTTGCGGTAAAGCCGATTATTTTTCCGAGATTTATCCTGAGAACAAGTTCAATAGAAAGTATAGCGACCAAAAACTGGAATATTCCATATACTTCCCAGCTATTTTTTGTTATGTCCATGCCACTGATTCAAAAATAAATTAAATAGAGCATCATAAGTCCATAGGAAGAGTATCGTACCATTTTCATAATATTTGGATGGTGCCTAAGATAGAGGGTATAGAGAGCACCGATGAACCATATGAAGATGTATACTATATTTTTTATGGAAGTTCAATCAATAATAAACATTAGTACTATAAGAGCTGCGGTATATCAATAAATACCTTTCTTAGAGTTTATCCCAATAAATAAAAACATAAATGCTATATATATCCACCATTCAATAGTCAAACTCCATAATGGTCAATTTATTTGATACATTCCAGAAGGGAGCATAAGCAGTGTGAGTATATAATCTCGTGAAGCTACTATGTAGCTATTTCTCGCGAGGTTCACTTCATTTGTATATGTAGTTATTTCTGATGATCCTGTGATTAATGGAAATATGAATACGAAGATGAGGGAGAGAAGTGTCACAAAGAAAAGTGATGGATATATCCGCGTAACTCTATTTATGATATATTTTTTCCAGTCAAAAACTCCATTTTCCCTTATTGAAGCAGCACTATATGATATAAGAATTCATGATAATATAAAAAATATAATTACTGATATATTTGCGAGAGATCCCATAATCCCTTCGATAATTGGAGAATTCTGAATATAGGGGCTTATATTAAGTTGAAAAATATGAGCGATTAACACAAATATTGCTAAAATCCCTCTCCAGGATTCCATACACTTCATGGAATTAATATCATATTTTTCGTTGGCATGCATTGTTTATAATAATTATTTTTCAGAGTTCTATTGAACTTGAGGGAAAGTTCATATCATCAGGAGGCTTATGTTTTATAGAAATAAAAATCTTGATTTCCAATTGATTGAACTTTGAATCAATATGACCGAATCGTATTCTTTATAGATTCTTTTTCATCTGAGGTGATCTCACAAATAATTTTGAGATCTTTTGAACAATTCTCTAGAAGATCTTTCATTCCGTCAATCACATTTGACTCATATCATTCTACATCGATCTTAATGAGATCAATATCTTGAATATTTATATTATTTTCTTGTATAAATGTATCAATATCGATGATCTTTACACGTATAGTATCTTCACTTTTTGTACTTCGGTCCTCTCTATTTTCTATAAGGCTCGACATAGCACTTTGAGGATGAATATAGAATTCCATTTCTCATTTTTGTTCGGCGACTCAATAATTGAGAGCTGTAATTTTTCCTTCTAATTGATTGAGTATAATATTTTCTTGTAAGTATTTATACGTATTTGGATTCGGTTCAAAACAATACGCATGAATATTCTTTTTATTTGCGAGGAGTATGCTCCACTTTCCTATGTGTGAGCCAATATCGAGAAAGATCTTTCATTCTTGGATATTGAGAAAAAATGATCGAAAGTCAGTTTCCTGATACGTACTTATAATATAATCATTTCCTGATTTCGCTTGAATAAGGAATTTTCCATCACTGTTATGGATCATATAATCCTTTTGTATTATATAGGGATATTTTAAGTTTGTTTTTAAAAATCGATTCGATAAAACAATAGGATATTTTATAATTTTTTCTAGAAGATACAGTATCTTCCAGGCAATAGAGGCATGGATATCAGTAAAGATATAATGTATGAATTGAAACAAATGTTATGGAAATTAGATATTAAAATTTGAGATTGCGTACTATCTGTGAGACTGTAAAATTCTCGATGATTTCGGCAGATGTATTTTTTTCTATGAGATTATTCTCAAAAACAAACTCTAATCATTTTTGAAATTCAGTAGGGGAGTCTTCTTTCATTATATATCCATTCGCTCATTCTTTTACAAGATCTACAGATGCTCCTACGTTTTTTGCTGTGATTATCGGCAAGCCAAAACACATTGCTTCATTGATGACAAGTCACCAAACTTCTTCTATCGAGGGGAGCGTGAAAATATCAGCTATAGTATATATTTCGCTTATGGCATCTACTTGGAAAAATCATGGAAAGTAAACATTTTTAATGTTTTGCTCTTTGATAATTGTTTCGAGATGTCATTTTTCCTGTCCATTTCAGGCAAATATGAGAGATATATCTGGGTATTTTTTCTGGAACTCTGCAAATCCATAGAGGGTATTATAGATCCCTTTTCTTTCTATAAGTTGCCCGATAAAAAGGAGTACATATTTCGTCGTGATACCGTATCTCCTTTTTATATCTTCTTTTTGGGATATGAGATCCGCGGCATTTTTTTTAAAATATGAAATATCAACCGTATTATAAAGTGGGTATACCTTGTCATAAGGCGCTCAAAGCGATACGAGATATTCTGTCGACCTTGTTCCATAGGAAAGGAATCTATGAGCATTTCGTACCAAATATTTGACAAATGGCTTGGTCACTTTTCGCATCCAAGACCTCTCATACTCAGTGCTTCATGACCAGAGAATGTATTGTGCATTATTTTTTTTACACCAACGTAGGCTTGTCCAGGCAGAGAGTCATGCCCATCCTGCATGGATGATAATATCTGGTTTTTCATTTTCTAAAAATGACTGCATTTTCAAATTCAGATGAAAAAAGTGATTATCTTTTTTTGCTTTAATCTTGAGTGGAGTATCTTCTAATATTGTATAGTCAAAGATGAATTTTGACTCCTCTTTTTGTGTATCGAAATTTCTATTGGATTCGATTTTTGAACTAAAGATAACTCTAAGCTGGTATCATTGTTTTTTAGATATATCACTCAAAGTATTATATAATAGAGTTCGAGCAGGAGATATCATATTACTGATAAGAAGAATTTTTTTCATAAACATCAAAATACGGAGTAGTTTTTTATATTTTTTTTGCCAAGATAACATTTCATAAATACATATCCTCACTTTTGGGAAAAATCTTAGAAACCAGACCTATACAATTTCCGAGAAATGAGAGTACAAATATGATAAAAAGTGAGAGGTTCCTTGGTAATTTCGCTTGAATAATTGTTTTATAGATATAGGTATTTCAGAGTTGACTCAGTATGCTCAGATCATTGAGGTACTTTTTTATTTCGATAACCTCGAATCCAGTATCGGTAAATATTTTTTGAAGTCAAAATGAAGTGAATCTTTGATAGTCATATGGCTTTTCATGTTCATCCATCATGAGTGGCGTCGAAAGGAGTACATGTCCTCCTTTCTTCACGATACGATGCATTTCTTTGAGGAAATCCTTTGGATCTACAGTGTGTTCAAGAACTTCAAAACAGATAACTCCATCAAAGTGATTATTTCCAAAGGGAATAGTTTTTCCATCATAAAAACAATCAATATCTTCTCCTATGTGATTGTGTCCAGATTGGGATACATCAGCTCATACATACGATGTACAGTGTCGAAATAGTTCTCTATACGGTTTTGATCAACATCCAACATCTATGATATTTCCTTGGATATTTTTACTCAAAGAGAGGATCTTCTTGTATAAGTCCATTCGAATAAAATAAAATGGGTTCACAAAAAATCATATGAAATTTGGAGTGAACTGCATTTTTTTTATGTAATTTAAAATTTTTTCCATTCTTCAGATTTTGCCTTAAGAGTAATGATAAATCATTGTGACCAGTATCTTCTTAGGTACGTAAACCAAGAAACATATCGATGCCATTTTTTATAGAGCTTCGTAAAATAAACTTCTTCCACAGTGAATCAATTGAGTTCAGCAAGATATCCGAGTGTTTGAGGGTCAAAATAACATGTGTGCTCTTCATGAATTATGGGTTTTCAGAATCGGAGAATCTGATATTGGTGTAAATAATAAAAAGGATTTGGCGTGGTAATGATAAGAAGAGAGTCATTTTTCATATGTTTTTTACAGGATTGCAAAAAAAGTCAGGTATTTTGCAAATGCTCGATGATTTCTCCAGCAACGATCACATCAAATGTTTTTCAGAGATCCATATTCTCGACATTGGCTTGGACGACAGTGAATCCACTTTTGGTCATAAGAGCAATATCCTCTTCTAGAAAATCAACTCATAAGAGCGTGTCTGCGACATTCTTGATGTTTTTGTGAAGCCAAGGATGATCTTTATCCTCACTGTGGACAAGAAAGTCATGATCCACACATCAGAGATCAAGTACATTTTTTCAGGTACATAGCTTGAGGATATACTCATATCGATCGACCAATTGTATATTTTTAGACTCCATAATACTGTATAAGGTGAGAAATTAAATGATCTATATCATAGTCTTCTAAAAAATCTTTCATATGAGATTTATAGGCTTTCTTGTTTTTTAATGTGTATTCTAGTTGATCAACAGTATTTTCTATAGTATCCATATCAGTTACAAATCCAACTTTTTCATGTGCCTCGGGGAGATTGCAGGCACTGGTTATAAAAATTGGGAGACCACAGGCAAGAGATTCGAGGAGTGTCATAGGGAATCATTCGCTTCGAGACGTCAAGAGAAATAGATCAGCAGAAGCAAGGTATTCATATTTTTTCGGAGTATCTTCAAATCAGTACCAAATAATTTTTTCGTCTATTCAGAGATTTTTGGAAAGCTGAATAAGCTCATTTTTTTCCCCTTCATCGGGTCATATGACGAGGAATCTCCAATTTGTAAATTTTTGGTTATATCTTGCGAGAAGCTGGATGGAGATATCAAGTCACTTTATATACTGGATCCTACCTAAGAAGCAAAATATAATCGTAGATTCAGGGAGTCAAAATTCTTTCTGTAAATCTCTTTTCTTGAGATTTTTATACTCATCCAAAGAAACTCCATTCGGGAGAAGAAATATATCCTTATTGTTCGTGACGGTTCGAATATCTTCTTTCTCTTTTTCAGTAAGAGCAAACCAGCCATCCGCACTATCGAAAATATTTTTCAATTTTCTAAGAATAGAGTGTTTTAAGCCTTTTTTTCTTGAATCAATACGTATTTGATCGAGAGTTCCATGTGGCTGGATGAAATATTTTATTTTCTGTTCTTTAGCATATTTTCCAGCCCAGTAAGTCGATAAATTATAGATATCATGGATATGAACCACATCATACGATGCAATATGCTCTTTTATCCATTTCTTCATTCAGAGAGGAAGGTAGAGATTATGGAATTTTGCAAGAAAATTCGAGATATTTCGGAAACGAAAAATCTTGATCCCCTCGATTGTTTCTTCTTGGATTGTATTCCTTTTTTTTGCATCGAATACATCAGTCGTAATGACTGTCACATCAAATCCTTGGTGTATGAGTCAAATCGCATGATCATAAGCCACCTTGACGATTCATCCATAGCTAAATGCTGGTACAAAAAATGGAATGACGATAAGTACTTTTCCTCTCATACTAAACCTTAAAGAACCGTAAAACCTTGTAGACAAGCACAATCTTATAATAGTTAAATCTATGCAAAAGCAAACGAAACTCATATTTTCCTCTTGCATATTTTTTCGCAAGGCGAAGCTCATCTCCGAATTGGATATGGAATCGAGATCATGATTTACTCGTATGATAAAAACGGAAATTTGCTATATACTGTGAGATGTATATAGGATCATATTTTTCGCCCATACGAAGCCAATACTCATAGTCCATACAGAGGTGTTCATCCACGTCGAAGTATCCTATCTCTTCAAGGATATCTTTCGTCCAAAATACCGTCATCTGAGAGATGAAATTCTCAGAGAGAAGCTTTCCATAGCTATAGTTTTTGCCAAGAAAGTTTTTGTATCCTGTAATCCATGTACGAATCTCAGTGTCATGACGATCGATGATCTTACATTTTCCGTAACACCACTTTTTCCCTGATTCAGTGAGAGCTTGTACGACGGTAGTGAGAGCATTGTCATTATAAGTATCATCACTATTTAAGTAGGTCACGATATCTCCTGTGGCAATATGCAGTCATTTGTTTATAGCATCAGATTGTCATTTATCTTTTTCAGATTTCCATATGAACTCTATACCCTTACACCGCAGAGGGTATTGCTTATTTTTGATACGTTCATCATATTCTTTGATGATATCGATCGATCGGTCTGTCGAGCCACCATCCATGATGATATACTCGATCTCGAAGTCTCCAGCTTGAGAAATGACAGAGACTATTGTTCGCTCTATAAATTCTTCTTGATTGTACGAAGGGGTGACGATAGATATTTTCATATATTGCTAACTGATGACTTACCAAAATAAAAAACGGATGGAGTATATGAAGATTTCCATGGTAATAGCATTATAAAAAAGAATACCATTGTATCTTCTCGACCCATCTGTTAACTCTGTTGGTGAGTATAATAATATTTCTCGAGAGTTCAAGCTCTATTGCTACTTCTCGATTACTCATCGAAAAACTTGGAGGGGGATATTTGATAATAAAATCACAGATAATGGTGATAAATACTTCGTTTATGGGAGGATTGTTGTTTTATTTTAGCTTTTAGGGTATGCTCATTTGTATAATAGTATACATTTAATTTTTTTATTTATGCACCCGCCTGAATTTATGTGATGAAACTGAGAATATGTATTGCCTCAGTTGACACTTGATCATCTTTTGGCTATTGCAGATATACGAGAGAGGGTTGCATATATTGCTGGGAGACTTGATTTATTTGAAACAAAAATCTTAAGAATTGATGCTGTAGATGAAGTTCCAAAGAAAAAAATTCTTGTGTCCACTCGTGATCCTGGGAGTGCGAATGCACTTTTGCCAGTTATTCAGAGACTCACTCAGAATCCTGAACTTCAGATTGATATACTCACTGATGGGAGGGCCCAGGAAGTAATCGAAAGAAATTTTCAGGTCACCAATATTACCCCAGCTCATATGGTTTTATGAGCGGATATGGCTATAGGAGTACCTGATATTATTGTAATTGATAGATCAGATGAAAAGGGTATTGATACTTATGGAATTACTACATTTCCAGAAGTGCCATATATTTTAGTCGAAGATTATTACTCGAATACCTTAATTTTTTTAGCAGAAGTAGTATGAAGGAAAATGCGACTTCCAGAGAAAATATGCGTACTTGATGGTGTAGCTAAAGAAATAATTGTAAGTCAATTTCCTCAACTTGAAGATAGAATTGTGCTTACTGGAAATCCCTGATTCGATCGTTTTGCATCAGAAAAAGCTGAAGAAATACAGAGAAACATGAGAATGAAATTATGATTAGGAGAAAATGATAGACTCGTATCATTTATGTCAGCCATTGAGTGAATAGATATGGCAAAAAAATTAGCAGAAACTTTAGCAAAGCAGAAAGGGAGTTTTTATTTTGTTTTTCGCAGACATCCTCGTGATAATATTTCATATGAAGTATATCATGAATTATTTCAGAATCTGTGAGTAAGAATCATAGAAACCTCGGGATATACTACTGATGAGATATCGCTTGCTTCCGATATTGTTCTTACAAGCTGGTCCACTGAATGACTCAACGGCATATATAGAGGGAAAATGACAGCACATATTACCGACTGAAATTATCCAATTCCAGAAGTTTTTACGCTTCCACTACCTCCAGTAAGACTTTGAGGAAGCGTAGAAGTCAATAATATTGATCAATTAGATTCAATAATACCAGAACTATTGGACCCAAACAGCGAATTGGCTTTTTCTGTAAGGGAGAGTATACGAAAAAATTATCCAACCGATGGAAACAATACAGGGAGGGTAGTTGATATTATTCGAAATTATCTTTGATAAAATCAATTATTTTCTTTTGGAATGTCTCTTTCGAGAACTTTTTTGCATGCTTAATGATTTTTTCACGATCGAAGGTCATCTTCTCGAACTTTTCGAGCGCCTCATCGAGGGCTTCAGGAGTCTGTGGTGAGAAAAATATCCCCGTCTTTCCATCTTGGATCGTCTCTAACGCGCCTCATTTTCCGTAAGCAATCACAGGTATCCCTCATGCCATAGCTTCTACTGGTACGAGTCCGAAGTCTTCCTCAGGTGGAAAGAGGAATGCTTTGGCGTGAGTGAGAAGCTTGAACTTGACCTCATTTGATACCGAGAATTTCCATTCGATATTCGACCTGGATCGAAGCTGGAGCGCACGGAAGGTCGGAGTGTCGGTCGCTGTACAGAGCATGAGTCTTTTTCCGTTGGCATTGAAGGTATCCACGAGAAGATCGAATCTCTTGTACGGGATACATCGTCCGATAGAGATATAGTATGGCTCGATACGTCCATGGTTCATGTGGATGAAGGAATTCTCCTTTGTTTCTTGCTTCTCAGGTTCAAGGTGCTTCGGAGCATGGATGATATTGACTCCAGGATAGATGACGGTACTTTCTCTTTGGTAATAGGTCTTTATGCGTTCTTGGGTGTTTTTCGAATTCGCGATGAAATAGTCTACCTTCTGTGCCGCAGCAAAATCGACCTTTTGCATCCATCATTTTACCATTCGAAACACCATCTTTACCAGAGGATTCAATATGCCAAATTCCATCATATCTTCATACTCTTTCGCATGACTCCAATAATATCTCGTCGGAGTATGGCAGTAGCAGTAGTGTTTTGCTCAAACTTTGCGTTTCATGAATCCTGCATTTTTCGATTCGGCAGAGCTCGATGAGATGATGATATCGTAGGAGGAGAGATCGAAACTCCTGAAAGCAAAGGGGCGGAGTAACCCTGCGAGTTTATGACGACGATTGAAAAAGGGGACTTTCTCGATCCAGCTCGTGTAGATCTTGCGTCCTTCGAGCATCGGGTGATCCGTATAGCAGACACTCGTATAGATGTCAGCCTCGGGAAATGCTTCGAGGAGGTGAGAGATGACGAGCTCAGCTCATCAGAAGTCGATGAGCCAGTCTGTGACGATAGCGATTTTTTTGTTTGGATGATTCATTCGATCTTTTAGATTTTGCGTAAATTCTATGGTTTTTCTCTCAAAATTCAATATTTCTATTTTTTTACGGTGATCATATTTCACGAAAGATAGCCATGAAAAGTTGTTCCCGTTAGTATTATGGAAGGGATTTGGAAAAATAAAATATTGAACAATAACAGATCAAATGGAAAAATTATCCAAAAGAAAAGGGAAGAGAAGCTCAAAGAATAAAGTATCGCATAGAGAAAATGCTGATTTAGAGAATATTTTTTCTTCCAGTATGTGCCGAGGAGTATCATTCACAGACATCTATTTTTCGGAAGAAAAATCACACCCAGTGAATAAATTAAGAAAATAAAAAGACTTATCAATTTCAATTGATTGAATTGTGTATCTCATATCCAAAATGGAGAACAGAGTATTAATGTGAAGAGTATATTTATACTCGATGTGCCGAGTTTTTCGAGAGCAGTCGTATTTCGCATAGTGTGTATACTCTATAGCCATAGAATTTAAAGGTGAATTTTCTTGGCAATAGATGCGGTAGGCTGATTACCTTTGGTTTATTCGTTGACTTTTTTTATTCTCCGTACCCTTCTCCCATTCTTGATATACTTCCATCTTTTTTCGAAAGCTCTTGAGAAAGTTTCTGTATTATTTTTCTGAGTTCATCAATTTCTGATATTGATTTTTTGTTTTCAAAGATCACATTTTTTGCAGCTCATCATGCTGTTATTTTTACCCATTCTGCTCATCCATCAGTACAGTCAGGACAGCCAATTCTATCAGGAAGAGAATTGAACTTTTCGAGATTTATCCTGCTGAGAAGATCATTCCATGATCTGTTTTCAAGAGAATATTTGTTTATTATTGTTGGATTTTTTGTCTCATCATAGCTTGTTTTTCTTTCTGTGATGTTTCCAGAAGAAAAAGTGAGGCTATTAAAGCAGTATCCAGCACACATTCAGAAAGAAGTTCACCATTCGATAGATGTGATTAAGCTTTCAGGTGTATTCACTGCTTTTTTGCTCAGTTCTGAGAGTTGGGACTCTAGTGCATCGAATTTTGGAACATCACTTGCAGTTCAGAATCAGAGTTTTTTCGATCCTCATTCATATGTAATCTCTATAGATTCCATATTTTCTCCATCAAATGCACATGTTTTGCATTTTAATCGTGGATCTTTTTGATTAAGTGCGAGAAATTTTGTCATATCGATACTATTTTTCAGATTACTCCATTCTTCCGTTGATATTTCCCCTACTAACTTCTTATTAATATCGCTACGTCAATTATTGGTGAGAGTAATCTTTTCTGGAGTGACTGTGAGAGTAGTACTTCCGAACATTCATGAGATGGTTTGAGTAATTTTTTGTAATGGGTAAGTCTCTATGCTTATAGGTAGACCATTTATTACTTGGTTTTGGATATATTGCTTTTTTTCTTCTATTTGCCGAAGGAGTTCGGTGATTCTAGGATTCAGAGGGGCTCTTTCATGGATAATATATATTTTCTCTCATTCATGATCACTTACTATGAGTCGTTTGCCCTCCCAATCAGGAGGAGGTGGGGCCATGTTCAGCTGGGAAAACGCCTCGTTTCAGAGTCATTCTATGAACTTGATCCATTCTTCTGAAGTAAGAGATCATGAGAAATGTATTGGGGCAGAAGGTCGAGTATCCTTAATAGAATCAGTAGTTAAGATAACTTTATCATATGCAATGAGATCAGGAGTAATCTGTATCTCATCTTTGCAATTAGGACAGGATAATCACATCATCATTACGAGGCGTATTTTACGGATCCCTGATTCCAATCCTGTAGAAATTCCATACTTATGTATGTCTTTTAGTATTTTCCTGGCAGGCTCAATGGTAGGAATGATATCAAAGGTCTCATTATATTTTATAGTTTTAGTTCCAGTTCCATAAGTAAGAGTGATATACTCTTCTGGGCTATCAGCACAGCTAGGACAGTATGTCGCAGGATACTCCTTAAGTTTATTGAATTCATCGAGATTAATAGATGATATGAGCTTGTCCCAAGCATCGCGTGTAGTTATGCCGCTATTTATCTGATTAGGGTAAGATTCTTTTATATAAAAATCTTTGGTGATCTTGAGCTTACTTGAGGCAAGATCTGTTATAACTCACCACTCTATCTGAGTGATCAGGGTTCCTGAGAGTATACCAGAAGTATCCATGAGTTCTCATGTGAGTATGCTTCATGTGTCTACAGGAGATGGAACTATTCCTGAAGTTTCTGTCGAACCAAATGGATTTCCAAGAGTGCACGACGAAATAAAGAGAAAAGATAGGAAGAGTAAATATTTCATAATTTTAAAATTAAATATGGATTTACTCATCAATACTATTGTTTTCCTGAGTTTTTTCAATATTCTTTACCTATGATCGAAAAATCAAAAATCGCTATACTCCATGATGCCTTTCTCTACCGTGGAGGAGGAGAGAGGCTCGTGACTTTGATGGCGAAATCCCTACATGCAGATTTGATCTCAGGATTTTTCTCTGATGGAAGTTTCGACCCGCGAGAGCTCGGATTCGAAGGAGATATCATCCCTCTCGGAAAGCCAGTCTTCATGAAGTGACTACGACATATGCTCCTCAAGTGGAGATTCACGAAAAAAGCGAAAATGCTTTCAGAGTATGATATAGTGATATTTTCTGGTAATTGCCTTGATGCACTTGTCCACGTAAAGAAAGAAGCAAAAAAAGTCTACTATTGTCATACACCACCGAGATATCTTTTTGATTTTCGGGATGCTTATCTTGCTCGTATCCCATTTTTTGTGCGTCCGATTTTCCGATATATCTTCGACCATCATGCAGAGAAGTATAAATCACAGCTGAAGGAATTCGATATTATATTTACGAATTCGCGTAATGTCCATGATCGGCTTCTTAAGTTTTGTGGACAAGAAAGTGAAGTACTTTATCCGCCGACGGATATCCATTATTTTGTTCCACTCCAAGATGAGCGTATAAAGTCAGGTGTACTTGCTCTCGATCCTGAAAAATCTGAGAAATCCAATTTCCCAACATATTTTCTTTCATTTTGTCGACTCTCTCCTCCGAAGCGAGTCGATCTTATCGTCGATGCATTTATCGATATGCCAGAGAAAAATCTCATCCTCACCTATGGGAAGAATGATCCCGATAAGGAAAATATCCTGACTCGAATTGCTGGAAAGCCGAATATCATTGCTCTTGAATCCCCCGATGATCCAGCGCTTATACGGCTGATCCAGTGAGCTACAGCTACGATATATATACCGATCGATGAAGACTTCGGTATGGCGCCTGTCGAGTCTATGGCATGTGGCACTCCTGTCATCGGTGCCAATGAATGAGGTCTCAGAGAGACGATCTATGATCCGACGACAGGGAAACTTATCGATATATTCGATCGTGATTCTGGCATCGAAATCCTCAAATATACGATCGAACATATAACTTCAGAGGAATGGAAAAATATGCGACGTGACTGTATTCTCCGTGCTACTGATTTCTCTCTTGAAAAATTCGAAAAAAAGCTAAAATCTTCACTCAATCTCCAACCCTAAAATCCTATGACATGCCTTGCTATAACATCTATGTATGCCAATCCTCTTCACCCAGGACATATCGAATGTCTCGAGCTTTCGAAATCCGAAGCAGGAGCCGATGAACTCTGGGTCATCGTCAATAATGATTATCAAGCTGAGCTTAAACGGGGAATCAAAAGTTTTCAGGATGAGAATTTTCGTATGGAGATTGTGAAGTCACTGAGGCCAGTAGACAGAGTATTTCTCTCGATCGACCAAGCACCTTCCGTAGTGGAAAGTCTGAAAATTCTCATAGAAGAAGCGAAGAATAGTGGAAAATATGAGGAGATTATTTTTACGAAAGGCTGAGATCGATTTGCTTCAGAAATTCCAGAAGCAAAACTCTGTCGAGATGAAGGAGTACGCATCGTCGATGGACTTGGTGCTAAGACATATAATTCCTCTGATTTTATCAAGAAATCTAAGGATAAAGCCGATGAACAAGAACTCGATAAGAAGATCGCTGAGCTTCCGAAAAATCTCACCGAAGGCCGCTATCTTGAGGTCGGGAATCGTCCTTGGGGAGTCTACTATGTCCTTGAAGATCTTCCGCTTTACAAAGTGAAGAAGCTCGTCGTCGAACCTGGCAAGCGTCTTTCTCTCCAATCTCACACAAAACGGAGTGAACACTGGACTGTCGTTTCAGGAATCGCGACCGTCGATATCCGTCATCCAGACTTCGCGACCGTCGAACAGATCCGGATGCTTAGAGCCAATGAAGGATGCTATATCTCGGCACATCATCTTCATAGACTCGCCAATACTGGTACTGAGCCACTCGTCATCATCGAAGTCCAGTGTGGTGAATATACAGGGGAAGATGATATCACTCGATATGATGATGATTTTGGAAGAAAATAGTTTTGTAGTTGAATTTTAGTAGCTGAGTATTCTTGTTTTATATTGAAAATATTTATGCAATTCCTCTGACTTTCTCTCTGGAAAGGGAGATATAGTGACTTTCTTCGTATTATCGAGGATCCACAGAAACCCACTCTCGTTTTTACTCCCAACCCTGAGATGCTCCTTGGGGCGATGAAAGATCCTTCATTTCTCCAGATCCTCTCCAGATCGGATTATCTTGTGCCTGATGGCAATGGACTCTATGTCGCTTCTGAAATGCAAAATGGTCAATCATACCTTCACTCTTGTTATAGTGTATTTCGCTCACGAAAGAAGATGGTGAAAAAATATGGTGAGCTCATCAAGGGGAGTGACCTGACCCAAGATATCGTCACCTATGTCCAAGCGAAAAAGAAAAATATCCTGATCATCGATAATTTTCGTATCACAAAACCACTCAGTGACTTCGAAAAGAGGAAGATGAAGATACAATCAGAAATCATCCCCCTCTTTCATGAGAAATTTCCCGATCTTTCTGTACAAGTTTTTTTTATCGGAGAAATGTCACCAGATGCGATCGCTCATCATATCGGACTCAATCATATCGACTATGTATTTGCTTGTTCGGGGATGAAATCGCAGGAAAAAATACTCACAGAAATATTCTCATATCTCCCCGATACTTCAAGGGTTGTATGACTAGCGGTAGGATCATCATTTGATTATCTTCTTGGACTTCAGAAACGAGCTCCACTTATTTTCCAGAAGCTCTGACTCGAGTGGCTCTATCGTCTCATCATCGAGCCACGTAGACGATGGAGGCGTATCATCGATGCAGTATGGAGATTTCCAGAGAGCATCAAGCAGTCGAAAATCTAAGATTCATCTTTTATTTTCAGCCATTTTGTGTATAATGAGAAGACATTACTTCTTATCATTATACCTTATGCAGTTTGACCATCATCCATTTCTCCAGGATCATCCAGAACTCCAAGACAAGATTCAATTTCTCAAAAAAGAAAATCTCCACTTTGCCAAACTTCTTCGAGAATATGATGGATATTGTCTTGAGATCGGACGTGCTGAAAGTGAGGTTCCAGGATATCTCATGAGTGATCTCGATCTCGAACAGCTCAAAAAAGAACGTCTTCTTCTCAAGGATCAACTTATCGCTATGATCGTCTAAATTTCTCCGAAAGGAGATTTTTTTTGCAATATTTTCTCGATTTTTCTCTTTTGTTGGATACAATCATGAAAATTTCTTTTTTATCATGCTTTTTCCAAGAAGAAAAACTCATACCGTCATGGTATGACACATAGCTTTTGGCTCCGATCATCCGATCGTCGTCCAATCTATGACCAACACTCCGACTCGGGATATCCATGCCACGGTCGCACAGATTATCGAGCTTGCTGACGCTGGCTCTGAAGTAGTGCGCATCACGATCGATACTGAGGCAGCAGCAGAGGCAACTCCAGAGATTATCCGCCAACTCCGTGAAAAAGGATATCAAACCCCTATCGTCGGAGATTTCCACTACAATGGACATATCCTCCTCGAGAAATATCCTGATATGGCTCGTACCATAGCAAAATACCGTGTGAATCCTGGAAATGTCGGAAAGGGGGGTCGTCATGATGATAACTATCACAAGATTATCAGCGCTGCTATACAATACGATAAGCCTATCCGAATCGGAGTGAATGGGGGTTCGCTCGATCAAGAACTCCTCGATCTTAACATGGAGACCAATGCGACACTCGTCCATCCGAAATCAGCTGAAGATGTCTATATCGATACGATGGTCGAATCCGGGATACTCTCTGCGGAGAAGGCTGTCGAATGGTGACTTGATCCAGAGAAGATCATCATCTCAGTGAAGATGTCTACACTCCAGCATATGATCGCTGCATATGAGCGTATCGCATCGAAGTGTCTCTATCCACTTCATCTCGGGTTGACTGAGGCAGGTGCAGGGACTAAGGGAGTGAGTTCATCAGCTGCTGCGCTCTCGATCCTTCTTCAGTCGGGTATAGGAGATACTATCCGCGTCTCTCTTACGCCAGAGCCAGGCGCTCCACGTTCTCTCGAAGTCCAAGTCTGTCGAGATATCCTCCAGTCGATGGGATTTCGAGCTTTCGAGCCACAGATCGTGAGCTGTCCTGGATGTGGACGTACCAGCTCAGATAAGTTCCAGATCCTCGCAAAATATGTGAAAGAGCGGATTCGTGAGAAGATGCCAGAATGGTCATGAAAATATAAGGGGTTCGAGAGTACGCATATCGCGGTCATGGGCTGTATCGTCAATGGGATCGGGGAAGCAAAAAACGCTGATATCGGTATATTTATCCCATGAGATGCGGAAGCTCCCCAACTACAAATCTATGTAAAAGGGAAACACTATAGATCGCTGGAGTGACGGGATATTATCGCCGTCGGGAGAGAGTTTATGGAGGTGATTGAAGGATATCTCGAACAAAACTATAATTAATATTGACAAACTATAAATAGTAAATATAGATATATAATATCTTCAACGTTTTAAAATTAAAAACAGTCAAGGTAATTATTCTTTATTTAGCATTTATGAATACCCAGGCTCCACAAGAATTGGTAATTAATTCTACTCAACTTGAGGCTCAAATAAAGGTCGAAACTTGATGAGATAGGAAGAGGTATGAGTCTTTTCCTGAAAGGCTTTGAGTGCCTGTAAATTTGGAAAGAAGATTTGCCGATTTGAGTGCTCTCTATGATAAAATCCATCATCTCTTGACGAGGTGAAATGGTGCAGAAGCTTATGATGTGGCAGAAGTCACTACTCATATTGTCATGGAGCTCGTTCAATGAGCCAAACATCATAGATTAGTTGATTCTTGAAGTATTTGAGCTTCACAAAGATTTTATGTTGGAAATGTATGGATCTGACCTGAACTCTCTGACTATAGATCGCTCTCTGCAAGTGTAATAGCTCCAATTCCTTTACCAAATCCTCCAAAAGATAACCTGAATCTGTATAGAGCAATGACAGGAGAGTCTTCCGCTAATGCTATTATACATACAGAAAGCTGAAGAGTATTACACCTTCAACCTCATGATATGGTACTTGAAAGTGACTGAAAGAAAGTGTCGGGTACTCCTGTGAGCGTTATTGTCGCAGAGAGAATGATGAAATTTGCAGAAAAAATGAATGGAATTGTTCGAGATTAGTAAAAAAACCTCCTTAAACGGAGGTTTTTTTACTTAATAAATGGTTTATAACGTATTTTTATATTTTTGAAAAATTATTTTTCTAAGGGTTCATCATCGAGTGATCCATCATCATACTACCAGTGCCTACGGTGCCGGTATTTCCACTTACGGCCCCAGTGCTTCCACTTCCAGTAGTGAGAGTAGTACCACTATTTGTATATCCCCATTCATTCATCCATTGTTTCATTTGCTCGATTTCTTTTGTCTGCGCTACGATGATATCTCCACCAAGTTTTATGAGTTCTGGCTTATTCGAAGCTGCGAGATATTTTGCCATTGCGACGGCACCTTCATGGTGCGGTATCATACCTTCGAGAAATGCTTTATTCAGAGCATCCCCTGTCTTTCCTTCAAGCATCATACCCATATCGCGCATACTCATATCCATAGGATCCATACTCCCCATATCATGATCCATTTTAAACAGATCTCATTTTTGTTTCATTCCGATTTCATTCCGATTCTCCTTTATGGAATCATCACGATAGATGAAAGTGCCAAATCCAGCAACTCCTTTTTCTACACCCATTTTGACTCAGAGGCTATAAGATCCTATGATGATAAAGAGTGCAAGTGATATACGAAGCCAACTTCACCAAGGAATACTTACATTTGAGGTGATATCGGTACCTTCTTTAACTGGTTGAACTTTTTTGGTAACCATAACATGAATAAATTAGAAATTATAAGATAATTGTATCGTATCTTAGAAGAAAATGCAAGAATAGCTTTTATTTTCTACTCTTTGATGCAAGAAATGATAGCCATGTCATAGCAAATAATACGCATACAGACATAAACGGTATTGTAATAAATCAAAAAATTAGGACTCACTCATGAGAAGTACAGGCAGGAAGGAGTCACCCGACTTCGCAGGGCATAGAGACAGCATACCCCATAACGTGTCACATGAAGTGGTAATAGTAATGATATGATGCGAAAAAGAGTCCTATAAAAGCGAGTATTCATGTGATAACATGATTCCCTCTGATTTTCTTCCAAAGACTCACGAGTATGACAATATCGATCGGAAATATAAATATTCTCTGCCACCAGCAAAGAATACAAACATCGAGCTCGAAATAGAGCTGATATATCATTGCGAAAGTCGTAGAGAGTATCGCGATACTTCCTATAATTTTTAGGTAGGTAAAATAGGGAATTTTTTCGAGAATTTCTCTTACGTTTTTGGAAAATATAAATCCAAAGATCGTTATGACTGTGAGCGTGAATATACTAAGAACTCCAAGTGAGAGAATTGTTGAATAGACTGACATTTGCATACTAATTTTTATGTAAGAGACTATTCGTGACTGTGTGGAAGTGACTCTTTCCATTCCATGATAGGAAGGACGATCGGTGAAAGCCATCCATAACTATTCGTCCCACAGCTTGCAGGATCAGGCTTATGATTGTATTCATCTGCATCTTTTGGGACGAGACTTTCTGTTTTTTTCTGGATTTCTATTTCTGTACCACTACCATACCATACAAGGAGTCTATCGGTACTTTTTACGATTTCATTTGCAGGATTCATGATCGGCTTTCCATTGATAAAAAAGTAGAGATTCGTCTCTCCTGTAGCTGTACGGATCTTCCCATATGGATCCGCGAGATAGGTACTCCCGATTCCCCATGAGAGATTCGCAAAGAGGTCTCCCCATGTCGAAGCTGCCATGTGGACATGTACGAGAGATCCTTTTTTATCATGAAGGTGGATGCGATCTTGTGGTAGGACATCAGTCGTGACATTACATCGGGCAGTTTCTTCCATGTACATTTCCGAGCTAAAATCCTCTTGCTTCCCATCGATATAGACAGCGAAATTCGCATGATAGTGAACTTGGTAGGGGCGAGGAGTGAAGATGTAGGTAATAGCGATGGCGAGGAGTGCAAAAATACTCCAAAGAATATGTCTTTTCATATACACTAAAGTACACAAAACTCTATCTATTGCAAGAAAAATCCCTCGACGGAGGGATTTTTTATTCAAGTCCGAGCTTCAGATTCGCAGGAAGTGCGACATCGAGATATTTCGGGGCAGGGAGGTGAAGTGCATTCATGGTTTCTGTGAAAGCTTCGAGTGTAGTATCGGATTTGATGCGAGTATTATATTGTTTTTCTTCTCAGATAGTAGACATCATATGTCCCACATAGTCGTGACCTGGATAGACTTTTGTCGTATCTGGCAGAGTATACATCTTCTCTTTGATCGAGTGGTACATCTTCTCAGGAGAACCTCACTGGAAGTCAGTCCTCCCAGTTTTCCTGATAAGGAGAGTATCACCTGTGAATATCATATCGCCGATAACAAATGAAGTACATCCATCGGTGTGGCCTGGAGTAGAGAGCGCTTTGATTTCCATATTCCCGACTTTGAGGACTTCTTCATCTCTCAGAAGGATGTCAGGTTTTGTAATCGCTGCTCATTCACCGAGGGCGATTTTCGCACCAGTTTTTTCTCTCAGGAGTCCACTTCCCGTGATGTGATCTGCGTGGATATGGGTATCGAGGATATAGGAGAGAGTGAGGCCGTGTTCAGAGAGAAGACGGAGATCTCGTTCGACTTGATCTCGCACGGGGTCGATGATGATAGCTTGTTTCGTATCGCTATCGGCGACGATGTAAGTATAAGTCCACGTCTTTTCATCGAAGAGTTGGCGGAAGATAAGTGAATTCATATATTGACAAGTTATAAATTATAATTAATATGATAGGGTATCTATACACGTTGGAGGCCAGATGATAGTATCATTTTTTATCTGTGCCTTCGCGGCATGGAAAATAGACAAAAGAGTCTTTGGTAAGCTATCGATCATCAGATGGCTCATCGCTACGACAATCACATTTGCCCTTGCTCTACAGCTGGGTGAATGGTTCTGGGGGTAATACCCCCTTTTTTTATTGGTATTTTTCGATTATCTTTTTGAGCTCGTCCACGTATTTCACCCCGACGATCTTCTCGATGGGTTTGCCATCAGAAAAGAGGATCATCGTGGGTATGGAACGTATCTGGAAGCCATTCGGCACATTCGGTTCATTATCGACATTGTGCTTCATGACACGGAGCTTGTCATCCATCGCTTTCGCGAACTCTTCGAGGATAGGTCACATGATCTGGCAGGGGCCACACCATGGCGCCCAGAAGTCGACGAGGACGAGTCATTTCCCGGTATCACGAGCAAAATTGGAATCAGTAGAAGCATAGATCATAGGAGTAATATTTAATGATATACTAATATATTATGAAAATGTAATATAAAGTCAAAATAAAATATTATGAAAATGTAATATATAGGATAAAAAGAAAACCTTCGTGAGAAGGCTTATTTTTTCGCTATCGGGCAAGTGGTCATCCCACAGAGACGATAAAGTGGACAAAATCAGACGAATCCCGTCGCGAGAGGGATGATACCGACGAGGAGTCAGTAGGTATCCTGCATGAAGTAGAAGCTCGTGAGGAGAGCAGTACCGATCGTCACACGGATGAGACGGTCGATGGTGCCAGTATTACATTTCATAATGAATGGGTTAAGTGGCGATATTGTATGGATTGTTTCAAAAATTGATAGTATTATCCTACGAAATCTATCCTCGTTTGAGGTAGACTTTTACGAAATTACTTTTGAGTTCAGCTGCCTTTGGAGACATGGCATCGAGGTTGCCTGATTCTGCGAGCGTTTTCACTTCTTCGAGACTTTTACGGATGGCCTGTATTTCTGCGTCATTGGCTTCGAGCTCTACTGCTTTGAGTTTTTCATTGGCGATAGCATAAGCCGTGAGGACTCAAGGGACATCTTTCTTATCGGCTGCATCGATGACTCACTCCATCACGTCATGAAAGTCTACGAGCGAGACGGCGAGGAGAGAAAAATTATTTCGCTTCAAAATATCTTGGAATATCGGACGGATTTTCTCAAATTCGAGGTGCGACATGGGAAGATTTCCTGTATACACGGAATCTTTCTCTTTTGCAATCATGTTTGATATATTTACAAGGTCGCTTGAGAGATTTTTATCTGATCGAAGGGAGTATGGGCGATAGTTCGAATATATTTCGAGAAATTTGGCATACTCTATTACGAGGACATCATAGTTTTCGATGGATTCAGTTCGCTTATCTTTCCCCGTATTAAAAAGTGTTTGTTTATAGTAATTATTCATCACATTGTAGTCTTCGAGAAAAAATTTCTTCGTGAAAAATATACTTCCGATGCTTCCCCCGAGCGCCAATATCGTGATAAGGGTGAGAGAAACTATCCAAACCCATTTTGATATTTTTTTCCCTTTCCACTTTCAACCTAATTTGAAGAGACTATAGAGTGGACAATATCACGATGTTCCAGTAATAAGAAGAATGATACTGAGAAGAAGTACGACAATCATCATCACTCCACTTAACCAGAAATATCCGAGGATAAAAAGTGCAATTGAGAGGAAAAGTCGAGTCAGTCGATCATATGGATGACTATTGGAAATAGTGAACATAAAGCAAAAGTGAGGAGATAAAAACTATCGTACGATGTTGACACCTCGGAGACTCTCCATCCCTCCGACATCTGTGATATTCGTATACCCAGCATTTTTTAGGATACTTGTTGCTATTGCTGATCGGCGCCCACTTCGACAGTAGAGATTCACGGGGACATCTTTCGGAATAGCAGAGAAATTTCCTGCTTCGATGTCTCCGAGCTTCACATGGAGGGCTCATTCGACGTGTCCAGCAGCCCACTCATTGTCCTCGCGGACATCGACGTACAGTGATTGGGTAGTTTGTAGGTTATTTGTTTTATTCGTTTGATTGGTTGTTTCAGCATTTGATCAGGTACAGCTCGCGAGCATTATGAGTGAGAAGAAAAGGATGAAATATTTTAACATAGAAAGAAAATTATGGAGGGAAGCATTCCCATAAACCGCCCGAAGGCGGATAATTACCGATTCATAAGGCCCATACCATTACCCTGACCTTGTCCACTCCCACGACGCTCACCAGTACCCGTCGGTCCGCGTCTATCACCTTTTCCACCATTTCTTCCGCCCTGGATTCCAGTAGTTGGGAGATTATTGGCGATGAGGAGATCGGTCATTTTTGACTTGAGAGGTCCAATACTATTTATTTCATCGGCAGTCATATATCGAGCATAATCAGTCGTGACAGCGTAGTTATTTTTTTGTGCAAACCGGAGAAATGCGCGAAGATGATTGAAACTACCACCACCGATATTCTCGAATACGCGACGGACGTCGGTATCTTCGACCGTTTTATATTCAGTGAGGAGGTGGTCGATATCTCAGACCTCCACCATGACTCAGGCTTCTATCGCCCCTGTGAGACTTGTATCGATCATGTTTTTGAGGACTTCATAGGTGCCAGAGTAGCTTCCATAATCTGTCGGACGTGCTATACCACGAGCATCGAGAAGACGACCGACTTTTACTGAGTGTTTCTCTTCCGAGTCGATGATATTGATGACTTCAGTAAACTGTGGATATTTCGCTACCATGAGTGTATAGATATCTTCCGCGAGTCGCTCTTCGGGGTACGCATCGCGGAGTATCGTAGCTACAAGTGTGGGATCAGTCACGAGAGGAGTGATTATTATTTTCTGATCCTCTGAGGTTGTCTTCGAAGAGGGGATTAGAGTCGAGCTCGAACTCTTTGCTTGAAAATCTGATAATGTACAAGAAGTGAGAATACAAGCCGAAAGCGGGATGAGTATAAGTGGATTCATATAAGAGGAGGTTAATATATATTACAAAAATGTAATATATAAGAAAAGAATATCACAGTTTGGTAAGAAAAAAGTAAGATTTCTTACTCGAGTCCGATTTTTGCTACGAGCTTTCCTTCACTATTCAGCGCATTGATATTATCGAATCCTCCGAGACACTCATCTCCGACGAAGATCTGAGGAAGAGTTCTCATCCCAGATTTTTTCGCGAGCTCCATGATGACCTCTGGAGTCGCAGAGATATCGATCTCTTCGTAGGTCGCACCGAGAGATGAGAGGAGATTTTTTGCTTTGATGCAGTAGGGGCAGTAGTCCTTCGTATATACAGTGATCATAAGTAAGTAGAGGAAAGAGATATTAAAATAATCCGAAGAGTTTTTTCTTTTCGCCATGGAGGACTTTCGTCGGAAATTCCGCCTCGAAGTCATTCATCCCGCCTGACAGATTGTAGGCCTTGATCCCATCTTTTTCTGCGAGACTACATGCTTGTCCAGATCGTCCACCAGATCGACAGATGAATATGACTTGTTTTGTGGTATCTATTTCTTTCATTCGAAGAGGAAGGACTGGGAGGGGGATAAGACGAGCCTCAGGAAGATGAACTTCTTCATATTCCCCAGCTCATCGCACATCGATGAGGTCGATTGTTTCTGGAGATTTTTCGAGAAGGGAAGAGAGTTCTTTTGGAGTGAGAGTGAGCATAGAGGGAGATAGGTTAGATTTTACAGAATATTTTTTGCATCGCATTCACCATTTCGAGGATGCGAGGATCGCGGATCGAGTAGGAGACGAATTGCCCATTTTTTTCACTATCGAGGATGCCTTCATCTTTCATCTTTCCGAGGAACTGTGAGAGCTGAGATTGACCGATAGTGCAATACTTCTCGAGGTCACTGACGGTCTTCGGTCATTCTCTGAGTTTACAGAGGATGAGGAATCGCTTGGGGTGGGCAAGGAGCTTCAGGATGTGTGCGACTTCGATCGCTTTTTGTTCTAAGTCGTTCATATATTATAAAAATGTAATATTTATAATATATTATAAAAATATAATATATTGTCAAAAGAAAATAAAAAATAGGAGAGTGAACTCCTATTTTATTATTATCCTTTTGGTGCTGCTGAGACAGGTTTTGGTGATTTAATTTTTCAGTTTTCAAACGTTCGAAAGAATTTATCTACAGTTACCTCTCATATGATCCCATCTGCTTTCTGATTTCAAACTCCATTTCTTTGAAGTCATACTTCTTCTTGAAGTCTTATAATTGCGTTACGATCTCATATTTTATCTCGGATTTCTTTCTGTATTCATTTATCTGCTCGGATATCTCGAGTAGTTTTTCATTTCATCTTATCAAATAATGCTTTTTGAGGATGATCAGCTTCTACTACTTCTGGAGCTGTAGGTATAGCTCATTCTGTTTTTTTAAGTTCTCCGTTTGGATCAAGCTTACTGAGTATGAGTTCGACTTTTGCCTTATCGAGTCTTCAGGTTTGATCTTTAGCTTCGATACCTAAACTATTCTCATATTTCTTTACAAGCTCTATAAGACTAGTATCGTAAGTAAGTTTTTCATCTTCTTTTTTTGGTAACTCTTTTCCTACGAGTACATAGACATCTTTGAGGTATTCTTGGAATTCTTTACTTGTCTGTTCTCCAGTGATTTTTCCAGTTTTTGCATCAAATAAACTCGAAAGATCGTATTTATCATTTTTTACGGACATTCTATCGAGCATTTTTCGCTTTTCGAGATTAGTTTTCGCTTTCTCAGGTCATCATTCTTTCTTATCTCCACTGTCATTGACACCGAAGATTCCCCCAAAGATAAGTGCGAGGAATTCTCCAAGACTTCCAAATTTTTTGAGTCAGTTGATCATCGTTCTTATCGAATCCATATTTCATCCTTGACCAGCCTGTTTCATTTGTTCGGCCCTTTTCTGTATATCTGCTACTGCAGTTTTTGTATCAAGAGTATTGAGTTTTGAGAGATCGAGTCATGCTGGAAGTGTGCCAGTTTCACTGGTAATAGCACTTATTGCATAGGCATTATTGGTATTTTTCAGTACATATTTTTTTCCATTTTGGATATCAGCAGTGATAGTAGCAACTTCAGACGCCTTAAGTTTTGTTTGAAAAAAATCTTTGAGTGCTAGAGATCAATTTTGCTTGAGAAATTCTAAATCTTTTATATCTTCAATACTAAATCCGTTTACAATCATAGTATCAAGTACGGTACCCATAGTTTCTTTCAGCTTAGTCTTTACTGCCTCAATCGGTAATGTATCTATTGCCTGTATTATCAATTTAAGATCTCATTTATTGAGGGTCTTAAATTTTTCTTTTATACTTTCTGGAGAGAGATCTCATAGCTTTTGTAGTTCTGCCATATTTATGCTTCCATCTGGATTTCTGAGTGACTGAATATTTGCAGATGGTTGATTCGTCGGGACGAGTTGTTTTTGTAGTGCTGCTTCTACAGGAAAAAGCCTTTCAAACATAGCAAGAATAGCTACATCTTTTGGCGTTCTTTGTAATTCAGGCTTTGCCAATATTTCTCCTCCGGCTTTTTTGATAGTATTTTGATTAATAGTATTAACTTTAGAAAGCGTATTAGAAGCATCTCATAATGCTCATAAGACACTTGGCATGTCCTCAGGCATCACAGTATCTTTGCTACTAAGGGCATCATTTAATCTTTGATTTGCTTCTACTATATCAGGTGTAACTGCGACAGGATTATCTGTTCGTGATGCCATAATTTAGAATTAAATAATAATATTTTGTAATGTGGTGGTTTCAAGCATCAACTGTTCAGATACTCTTTCATTCATCTCTTGAATCTTCATTTCTTCGATACGAGCAAGTCATACCTTGATCTTCTCTTTTGATCTTTCATCTTTTGCTGTTGATATCGCTTCCTTGAGAAGATTTTCGATATTATCGATAAGTCCAGGAGTTACATATTCACTTTGTAGAAGTGCAGAAAAACCCTCTGCCAGATCCCAGTGACCTTTCAGTGAAGCGAGTACTTCGAGCACTCCATCGCGACGAAGGAGGTATGAATTTTTTTCTTCAAGAGTCATAGATTTATCGTATCATAACCAGATTTTTTTGTCAAAAATTCAAGAATTTTCACCAAAAAATTTGAGGAAAAACTATTTTTCCTCAAATTCCAATAAACCTCAATTTTACCCTAAATATTCTTTCACGAGAATTTGAGTCGCCCACATAAATGCTCATGCCATCAGGATCATGCCGATAATGTGGATGACTATAGCAATGGTATGATCATAGGAAAGGAGATTCATCATAGTGAGGAGATTTCCCCAGTCATGCGCCTCTTCACTCATGCCACCGATAAGTGGAAGACTTCGAGCGCTTGCATCAGAGACATAGAGTGCCACATCAGTGAGATTTTGCCCAAGCCACCAGAGTCAAAATGCAGCTGAGTAATACGCACGTTCCTGAAAGATAAATACCAGAGTCACAATAAGAGGCATAAGACACTGACCGAGGCTTCATCAGAGAATTGTCATAAATTCTCCAAATGGCATGAATATCACATGTCCCGCCTCATGAAATATCAGGTTTGGTCCATGCAGAAATGAGTACATCACTTGCTGATTCACATCGAGCGTAAAGAACTGGAGGGAGTATATAAAAAGAGCTACAAGAAAACTCCCTTTCACAAGAGTAAGAGGAGTGTCTTTTGTATCTGATAATGAGTGAGAAGCCATGGGTTGATTATATAAGTTTCTCTTATATTTCAAGTCTGTCCTATTCTCGATCTCCTTTCATAAAGAGGACATTTTCGAGTGAGAATTTGCGACCAGCGATCCATACGGCGTGCTTCTCGATATCATCTTCGCCTTCGAAGAATCCTGTTGTACCACCATTCTCCATTTCTGAGACGAGAGTTCCTTTGATTTTGCGGATAATTCCGAGTTTTTCCATCACATCGTAGACACGATTGACTCACTCAGTATATTGCATATTTGTCATTCGTACGATCTCTTCGATGCGTTCTCATTTGACTTCGAAATTCGCAGCATCGATGCGAGATATCGTGAATCTTTTTGGGTCGTGAACTCTTTTGAGGTCGTAGACGTGGATATCTTCATTTTCGCTTTCAGCTCACTCGCGAGTTTCATGGATATATCCTTCCGCATCTTCAGTGATCGTGATAGTTTCTTTTTTCTTCTCGGGGATACTTTTGATGAGGAGATCTTTCAGAGTATCGATACGTATGTAGGCTCACGCAGATATAGTGAGCGAGACTTTTTTTCCAGTAGATTTTTCGAAATGACTTTTCATCTCTTCGAGCATTTCTGGATCGATGATATCCGCTTTCGAAAATATGATGATTTCTTGTTTTTTTGCCATTTCTTCGCTCCACTTTTCGAGTTCACCTCGTATGACTCTGTAGGCTTCGAGCATCGCCTCTTCTCACTGACTCGCGTCGATGAGATGAATGATGATATGACAGCGATCTATATGCTTGAGAAACTGAGTTCCAAGTCCTTTTCCATCACTTGCTCATTCGATCAGTCCTGGGACATCTTCGATAACGAGAGAACGTCACTTATGCTCCATGACTCCAAGATTTGGTATCAGAGTCGTAAATGCATAGTCTGCGATCTTCGGTTTTACATTGGTGATAGACTGTATGACAGTAGATTTTCCAGCGTTCGGGAGTCCTACAAGTCAGACATCTGCGACGAGTTTGAGTTCCATCTTTACCTTGATCTCATCACCCACATCTCCGAGTTCAGCGAAATTCGGTGCTTGACGAGTACTTGAAGGGAAGTGAGCATTCCCGAATCATCACCTTCCACCAGAACAGAGAGTGTATTCTTGTCCCGGAGTTGTCAGATCGACGATGATTTCTCCCGTTTCTTCATTGGTCACGATAGTTCCTACAGGGACTTCGAGTATAGTATTTTCTGCAGTTGCACCATGCATTTCTTGTGTAGCGCCACGTTCACCATCGGAGGATTTTATCACTTTTGCATGACGATATCGTATGAGGGTGGTTTCGTGTGTCGTAGCTTTCAGGATGATATTCCCTCCATTTCCTCCGTCACCACCGAAGGGTCCTCCATTGGGGATATATTTTTCTCGTCTCCATGAGACAGCACCATCTCCTCATTTTCCAGCTCTACAGGTAAGTATGACTTCGTCGATGAACATTTTTTTAGATTTTAGATTTTAGATTTTAGATTTCGGATAGACCAAATTCCAAAGCCAAAAAACTATACAGAAAAGTGAAGAAAAAGCAAAAGAGAAGAAAGAAAAACTTGCAAAATCTAAAAATTTCATATTATGCAGTCATTCGTGGGAGGATTCTCTCTAGAATCTCTTATCTCAAATATCTTATTTTACGTATATGGCAAAAGGAAAAACTACATTCCAAGCAGGGAAATCTGAAAGCGGACTTCAGGGTTACGTCTATGCAGTAAACAAAAAAAATCTTCCACAAGGGGAGAAACTCAAACTTACGAAGTATGACAAAAAGCTTCGCAAGCATGTAGAATTTACTTTTAAAGATGTAAAGTAGTTTCCCTATGGATGATCTATGATGATAATCATACTTCACGTATACAAAAAATTTTAAGAACTCGACATATCCAGTCTAAAAAAACCTCCGAATTTTGGAGGTTTTTTTAGACGATGAGTTCATTTGAGTTGATTGCGGGGAGATTTTCGAGAAAAGTGGTGATTTCACTTTTTTTAGTCGACTGAAGCTCACGATAATATTCTTCGAGAGTGATAAGACGAGCATCGAGAAATGCTCTTTCAGTATGTGAAAGTATTACTTTCGTGATTTCTTCATACTGCATATTGTACTGGAGGAGTTTTTTGATGAGTTTTTTGCTGACTTCTTGATCATTCATTTCTCCGAAAAGTTCACGGAGGCGAGGCGATGTCTTTTGTGTACGAGGCATTTCGAGAAATTTAGTGAGATATAATATATGAGCTATAAGAGACCTGAGCAAATCATAGAGAATAAATCTTATAACTTATATCCCATCGCTTATGACCAAAGATATCCTACCATATACTTTTTTTTCTCGCAAATTCTTTCACTTGCAGAAGTCAGAATTTCTATCAAAAAAATCTTACACTTCAGTATCCTACTTTCGTGGAGATCAAAATATTATTTTCAGTATTTTTTAAAGCATTTCTCTATTTTCTCTTGCATTCACTTCCTCTTTCTATATAATCCGCGAGCTTTTTATAAAAAAGCGCATTTTATATCCTTCTTGTGACACATGTCATAAGATATAACCCACAGGATTCTATGAGAAAATACGAACTCATGATGATACTCGATTCTACACTTACAGAGAGTGACCGCTCTACCCTTATCTCTACTATAGAGAGTGAGCTTACTGACTCTGGAGCGACTATACTATCAAGTGATCATCCAGGTGAGAGAGCTCTTGCTTACTATATCCACGGATCAAAGGTCGGATATTACTTACTCTATACTTTAGAGAAATCTGGAGACTTTGTAGCAGTAAGTAATTCTTTCAATATTAAGAAAGATATCTGGCGCTATATGTTTACGAAGATAGAAGCATAATCTTATCACTTATCTTTCCTCCTTATGAGAACTATAAATAAAGTCATCCTTATCGGAAATGTCACGAAAGATCCATTTGTGAAGTCTACAGGAGCCTCTCTCGATAAAAAAATCTCAACCTTTACGATAGCAACCAATCGGTACTATAAGTCTCCTACAGGAGAATCTCTCTCTGAAGCTGAATATACTAATTGTGTGGCATGGGGACCACTTGCAGATCAGGTAGAGAAATTTCTCGTGAAAGGGAAGCTTGTATATATAGAGGGGCGTCTTAAGACCCGCGTGATCGATAAAGAAGATGGAACAAAACTCCATAAGACAGAAGTGGTAGTCGGTCAGCTTATCTTCCTTTCGAAGAGAGAAGATTTTGAAACTACAGAAGGTGCGCACATTGCACCAGAAGAGTTCGATGATTTCTCTGATCTGGAAGAAAAATTTTAATTCCTAAAATAGGAAATAATAAAAATATGCATATATATTTCTTTTTCTTTTCTATTTTATACTCTCATTCTTACCTATTATGTCAAAAAAAGTAAAAAAAGTATGCCCGATTGATGCTGCTGGCGTCAAGGTCATCGATTACAAGGATACTACCTTTCTTAAGCAGTACCTTACAAAGTTCAATCGTATTATTCCACGATACTATTCTGGAGTTTCACTCGCAAATCAGAAGAAGCTTGCAGCAGCTATCAAGCGTGCTCGCTATATGGCACTTCTCCCATATGTTCTCGAAGTGACTCGTCCTTCAGGAGTGACTCTGACCCAAAATACTGCACCTGTCGCACCTGAAAGTGTAGTACTTGATGAGAGTACGGTCGCATTATAATCAAGATTATTCTTTGAATTTGTATAAAAAACTCACTTTAAAGTGAGTTTTTTATACTGTCAATTTCCTCTCTATAAAAGCCAAAGTAAGGATATACAGTATGAATATTAGGTTTTTTTCTAAAAATTTGTTGACTTTATTCAGAGAGCGTGATATCATACTTGTGTCGTTTTACTTCTTTTTCTTTTTTATATGTCTATTACGAAATCATTTTACACGACTGTCGGAAGTTTATTTATTGCCCAGAACGTATTTGCTTCTGCAGCAGGTACTCTCAATAAGGGTGGTTATGCTGATGGACTCAAACTTGGATCTTCAACAAGTGGAGCTACTGCTTTTGCAAACATCATCCTTGCCCTCCTCGGTCTAGTCACTCTTATCGCTGTAGCATACGTACTCTATGCTGGTTTCCAGATTCTTACAGCTGGTGGTGATGAAGAGAAGGTAAAGCAGGGACGTAAGACAATTATCAATGTACTCATTGGTATCGTCGTTATGTGGCTTGCGTACTGGATCGTATCACTTATCATGGACGCTCTTATCTAAAAGTATCCTATACAAAAAATCTCCTTCCAAAAGAAGGAGATTTTTTGTATTGTTTTTTTTCTAACTATCATTATATTAGGGGCATCCTAATCATATTCTATGGCGTACGATCATATTTCTCTCGAAAAAAAATGGCAAAAATTCTGGGAAGAAGAGCACATATTTCGTACTGATAATCCAAATACAGGAAAAGATCTTTTATGAAATGTATCATCTACCAAAGTAGATGATAAAAATAATACTACTAAACCAAAAAAATATATCCTCGATATGTTTCCCTATCCTTCTGGTGCAGGATTACATGTCGGTCACCCGAAAGGATATACCGCTACAGATATTATGTCACGGTACTATCACGCAAAGGGATTCAATGTTCTTCATCCTATGGGTTTTGATGCTTTTGGTCTTCCTGCTGAGAATTATGCTGTAAAAACTGGAACTCATCCAGCAATTACTACAGCCGCGAATATACAGGTTTTTATCGAGCAATTAAAAGCGCTTGGATTTTCCTATGATTGGGAACGTATGGTCGATACGACAGATCCAGAATATTATAAATGGACTCAGTGGATTTTTTTGGAACTTTTTAAACGAGGCCTTGCCTATGAAGCAGAAATGCCTGTGAACTGGTGTCCAGCACTGAAAGCAGTACTGGCAAATGAAGAAGTCGTCGATGGAAAAAGTGAAATCGGAGGACATCCTGTCGAAAAAAAATTATTGCGCCAGTGGGTACTCCGAATTACCGAATATGCAGATAGGCTTATCGAAGATCTTGATGGACTGGATTGGCCTGAAGGGATCAAGGAGATGCAGCGTAACTGGATAGGAAAAAGTGAGGGATGTGAGTTTCGATTATTAAAAAAAGTTGAGAATAAGCCTACAGCATTGATCCTTCATGGATGGGAAGAAGAGGGTTCAACGATCATACGTCATTGGCAAACTTGGCTGAAGTGAGAGCTTGAACGTCATGGATATGAGGTATTTATGCCTGATCTTCCTGGGCATGATCGACCGAATCTCGAAGACCAACTCGCTGCACTTGAAGAGTATAGATCAAAGATAAAAGAAGATTCTCTTATTGTAGGGCATTCAATGGGGGGATTTCTTGCGATGCATTTTGTCGAAAGTCTTGATGTCAAGATTCATAAGCTTATCTGTATAGCCCCGATATTTAATGACCTCCATAAACATGTAGAATGGGATTTTGTAAGGGGTGATGCGCGTGATGTCGGTTTTAGCTCTATGAAAAATGAGTATCTTCCACAAAAAATAAAAGAACATGTGGAAGATTGGAAGGTATTCCTTTCTGAAGATGACCCATATATACTCTATCCTCTTGCAAAAAAACATTTTGATTCCATATGAGTCAGCCATACAGATATCCCAAATTCAGGACATTTTGTGACTTCTGATGGATATACGGAATTCGATGTTCTTCTCGAAGCGATCCTTCCATCTATCCGCGTCTATACGACACGTGTAGATACAGTATATGGTATGACTTATGCCGTGTTGGCTCCAGATCATCCGAGTGTATGAGAATTCATAACGGACGAATATAGAACCATATGTGATCGATATATACACGATGCAAAAGGGAAGTCAGATCAAGATCGTACGAATGAATGAAAAGAAAAGACTTGAGTATTCACAGGGTCATATGTCGTGAATCCATATAATGACGAAGCAGTCCAGCTCTGGATTGCAGACTATGTCCTTGGTTCTTACGGTACGGGAGCAGTCATGGCAGTTCCAGCGCATGATGAGAGAGATTTTGAGTTTGCGAAGAAGTATAATTTGTGACTTATAATATCAGTATATACTGACCCACCTTTGGATGAATACGCCAATATCGTTGATTATTTAGATTCACCAAAAATTGTTTTAAAAGATTCAGCTTCTGATTATCTTAAAACTTTCACTCAATTACCTAAATACTGGACGGAAGATGGAATACTCGCTAATTCTTGAGATTACTGCTGACTTGAGTCCGCTCAGGCCCGTCAGATTTTCTCAGAAAAAGCAGAAAAAGAAGGCTTCTGACATAAAAAAATCAATTATAAACTTCGTGATTGGCTTTTCTCTCGTCAGAGATATTGGGGTGAGCCGATCCCACTTATTCATATCACTCATGAAGCATATGTGAAGCTTCCACGATCAAAAGGTGCTGGAGCATCTATAGAAATTCGTGGTGATGAAGAGTTCCTTTTTATCGGATCAGAAGAGTTCTCCAAAGTCTATGAGTGACTCACAGGAAAGCTTATCATAGATTCTCGACTTCCTCTGATTTTGCCTGAAGTCGAGAAGTATGAACCGTCATGAGATGGACAATCACCTCTAGCAAATGTAAGTGAGTGGGTAAATATCAAGCTTGCAGAAAATCTAATAGGGAAGCGTGAAACCAATACTATGCCTCAATGGTGAGGAAGTTGTTGGTATTATCTCAGGTATATGGATAATAAAAATTCTGAAGCACTTGCGAGTCGAGATGCGATGGATTATTGGGGTATGGTAGATGAGTATGTATGAGGTGCTGAGCATGCAGTGCTCCATCTTCTTTATGCGCGATTCTGGCACAAAGTACTCTATGATATTGGTGCAGTACCACATAAAGAACCATTTCAGAAACTGACGAATGTCGGCATGATCCTTGCTTATGCATATGAACGATCAGATTGAGGACTCGTCGCAGTCGATCTCGTAGAAGAGCGAGAATGAAAATTTTTTGAGAAATGAGGATATGAGGTGCGCCAGGTAGTCGCAAAAATGAGTAAATCTCTGAAGAATGTCGTAAATCCGAACGATATTGTAGCTCAATATGGCGCAGATACGCTCCGTCTCTATGAGATGAGCATGAGTGGATTTACTGATACTGCTCCATGGAATCCTGATGCGATCATTGGAGTCCGACGATTTCTTGATAAAGCATATAGTACATTTATCGATAATAAAAATATCGCAAAAGATGAAATGAAATCGATGAAGTTACTCCATAAGACCATAAAAAAAGTTGGAGAAGATATAATAGAATATAAGTTTAATACAGCAATCTCCGCACTCATGATACTCTTAAATGAGTGATTGCCTACTGATGAAGAATTTAAGAAAGATTGGAAGGAAAGTTTCTCTATGCTTCTTCATCCATTTGCACCACATATGGCAGAGGAGTTATATTCACTTTTGAACAAAAATGGTTCAATATATGATCAAAAATGGCCAGAATATGAAGAATGGATGCTGGTCGATGATGAAGTCGTCATCGCTGTCCAAGTAAATGGAAAACTGCGTGGTACTATAGCTTGCCTCAATGGAGTGGCACAAGAGGAAGTTTCAGCCCTCGTTCATGCAGATCCTAATATCATGAAATGGATGGAAGGAAAGACTCTCATACGAGAAATATTCATCCCAAATAAGATGCTCTCAATTGTAATAAAAGATGCATAAGCTATTATCGTAAAAAATCCCAGAAAATGGGATTTTTTGTATAACTTATGTTATCATAAATGGCTATATATCCACTTTTTTCTCTGAGGTGAGAAATGTAATTATTATCTCACCATAATGAAATTAAGTATGTTTATCTTATATGTACAAAGATAATTTGATATTTGTACGAATATAAATTCTTCACATTCCTATACCACATTTTTCTTGATTTTCAAATTTTCTTTATAAACTCTACACTATAGACATTTTATTATTATCTTTATTGTATGAGATTTTTTAGCACTATTCGTACCGCTATGTTTGCTGTATGAGTCATGATGAGTTTTATAGCTTCTTCTGAGGTATTCGCTACTGCACCGATAGTAGTAAGCCCTTATAATAATGAGGTTTTGACTATTACTGGAGCGAGTGTATATCCAACTATTACAGGTACTGCTGATAGTGGATCATCTGTAGTGGTGAAAAAAGATGGTGTCTCCATTTGTAGTACATCTACAAATTCTATAGGTGTATGGTCATGTGTAAGCACTATTGCTTTCACTCCAGGGATATATGCTCTTACTGCAACATCTACGCTCGGTGATGTGACAGAGACATCAGTCAGTATTTCTTGTGTAATTATCGAACAAGTTCCCCCACCTCCTCCAAATTGTACTCCACCAACTCTCAACATACTCTCTGATGTTACACTTTCCTGTAACTCCAAAACAATCTCAGATATTTATCTTTCTGGAAGTGGTGCAGCCGGTGCTTCAGTGACTGTCACTACAGCAAATGGTGTAGTGGTAGCAAGCTCTATTGTAGATTCAAATGGTTCATGGTGGGCAACTTCATCCTATGCATTTACTGCTGGTACATATACTCTCACAGCAACTGCTACTCTCGGAAATGTTACTGTAGTCGGTGCCTCTCGTACTTTCACTGTACGTGCTGCTACCAACTGTGCTCCATCTCATACACCTCCATATATTGCTCCAGTATCCAATATCACTCTCGCTTGTGGTACGACTACTAGCGTTCTTAATCTG
>JAYVIJ010000067.1:0-21641 GCA_043770315.1 Candidatus Altimarinota bacterium
AGAGCGGCAGCGAGTACACCGATGATCGCGATTACGATCATAAGTTCGACAAGGGTAAAACCACGAGAAGAGAATTTCATAAAAAGAATGAAAAGAAATAAAGACAGGGTCATTATACATCTTCTTCAGGAAATAAAAGCCTAAAGATAGAGACATACGAACGATCTTATGTGTAAAATAATATACCAGCTCTAGTATGATAGTATTAAAGTTTAATTACGATAAATAATAATAATAAATCAATACTGTTTGTTTTTGTGATGGGTGAAGGCTGTATGAGAAAATACTCTGATCAATAATGTGTTAAATATTCTTTCAATTAAAAAAGGATAAAAAAACTCCTATTTTTTACTCACTTTTATTATGATACAAGCTTTATCATATACTCATCTTCGAGAAAATAATCAATTTTTTCATAATAAGCACGCACTCCTACTCATGCGATCACTGCTATTTTTTTGATTTTTGGATACTTTGTGTATACGATTTCTTCTGCTTTTTGCATCATTTTTTTGCCAAATCCCATATGTTGTCCACTCCCATCAGACGGAGATCAAAGCGCTAACTGATCGCCAAAAACATGAAGTTCACGAACGATAGCGGCTCATTCGAGGACTGGAATGAAGTGTCTTTCTCCTGTGAAATACTGTGATGGAATACGAAGACGAAGGAGTCCAAATATCGTACGGTCAACAGGATCGATATACTGAAGGAAGTATTCTTTGCCTCCTGATGCATCATATTCTTGTACTTCTAGTATAGCATGAAGTGGGTTATTCCCTTTTGCGCGGACCTCACGTGCAGAGATATCATGACGAGTGATCCCTTTTTCCTTCATTTTTGATTCGGTGAGCTGACGAAGATTTGCGAGCTTAGACCCTGCGAGGATCTGATCTGCTGGGATATCACGGTACATACGATTTAAGCGGATATACTCTGGAAGCATACCCTGGAGATCTGCCATAAGATCTATAAGAGTATCATCATCATAGGGAGTGAATCATCAGTCTCTCCATATATCTTCGAGCTCTGAGTGTGGGGTCACGACCATCGGATAGATCTTCATCTCATCGGGTCGGAAATCTGGATCATCGAATACCCTTCTCATACTTGCTCGATCATCCTCTGGAGTCGAACCAAGAAGATCAGGCATCATATGGGCGACGACTTTCATACCAGCATCTTTGAGGAGTCTCGTGGCTTCTATCGATTCTTTATTTCCATGACCTCGATTATTTCGTTCATTGAGAGCATCGATGGTTGTCTGATATCCGATCTCGACTCGAGTCACACCATAGCGTCGAAGCATGACGATCTCTTCTTTATTGACCCAGTCAGGTCGGGTCTCGATGGCGATACCGATCACACGAGATTCTGCAGTTTCATTCCGTTTTTTGGCTTCTTCGAGATTTTTCGAAGCATGCATCTCATATCACTTCTTGATCTTAAAACGTGCGAACATATCATTCCCGATCTCAATCGATTCGAGAAATGGGCGAAGATCCGCATAGGTCGTATGAGCATCATAAATCCCGATTATAAATGATTCTTTATACTCCTCTGGGTATACACTCCATGTCCCTCATATCACTCGGATATCGCACTTCGTGATAGCATTCCCTGTGATTTCGAGCGAGCGGAGACGATTTTGGACTTGTCGTACAGGATCAAAATCATTGGCTTCTGCACGCTGAACAGCAGGCTCACCCGTGATATAGCTCTTCGGAAGTCCCTCATAGGTCGGACAAAAGATACACTTCCCTGGACATCCCCAGAACTTCGTCAGCAAAGAAATCACAGAAACTCCTGACAGTGAACGGACTCATCTCTTTCGGAGTATCTTCCACACACGAGGATTATAAGCAAGAATCTTCTCATCGATCATCTTCCGATAATGCTCGATGACTTCGATAGAGGTTGTATCCTCGACGGTATTTCCATACTTCGAAAGCAGGAGATTTTTTACTTTCTGATAATCTCGCTTCGTAAGAAGTGAGTCGTCTGAAAGGAGAGCGACAAGAAGTTCGTGGAGAAATGCAGATTGCATGGAAGGTATTTCGAAAAGAAAAGTGGAGATTGTATAGTATGGATTTTTGTTTCTTTGTGAAAACTTTTTGACTTTTTCGGCTCTCCTTATACAATAACCCTCGCCTACTCGGCTCTGGAAATCAAAAATTCTAGAGTACATCTACCTCAAGCGGGGGTAACATAAAAGAGTGAGTGTACTAAGGCTTCAACCCTTGGGTGTGACGGTTCGAACCCGTTCCCCCGCTCCATTACATTTCGAAAACCAAAATGGCAAACAGTCACGGACTCAAATCTAGCATCGTCAAAAAACAAGCCGCCGCTCGTAAGCTCTCCAAGGGCAAAAAGAAGATGGCTCTTGTCTATACGGGAAATGAGAATAAGCAATCACGATTCAATCTCTCCTATAAGAAGAGAACTCGTTACATGCAAAATAAAGATGCTTTCCCAAAGAAAAAACTCCCTACCAAAAACATCGACCAACTCAAAGAAATGGGGATCATCGATGATCGAGGATTCTTCAAAAAAGGAAAAAAGAAAAACTATATCACCCACTCTATGGTCGATATAAAAGGCCTCGACTTCTATGGTATGCCACGAAGTAGCTAAAACTCCTCATTTAGAGGAGTTTTTTATTGGCGAGATCTGATTTTCAGAGCATCGATCTGAAGTGCTTCGTATGCTTTCATTCATCGAGTCATTTGAGAAACTCTAAGACTTTCTCAGAAGATTCCTCCATTTTTCGGTCCATATAATCAAGAAATTTCTTATGGAGATAATTATGGTGTATCTTTCATTGTCCTCTCACAAAGAATTCCTCTCCAAAAATCTCCACACATATCGTATTCACTTCATCGAGCACTAATCTCCAGTCTTCGAATGGGAAAACAAGATCCCACTCAACCACACGACCTCCGCGAACAAAGCGCAATTCTATAGCATTTTCATCTATATCGTATTTTTTCATTCGAAAACCATCCTTTGAGTCCAGATTTTCGAGTATTCAGAGGAGATAGCTAATGGTGGTGCCGTGAGCGACGACGGCATTCACAGATTCTCGAGGAGAGAAAACAATTCTTCGTAGAAAATTCAAAATTCAATAGGGATGATCCGCTAAAAATTTACCTATTTCAGCTTTCCCGCGAATATTTGGTAAGTCTTTTCTCGGATTCTGGAGTCCTTCTACCAAGATGATTTTTCTTATTTTTCAAGATACTATCTTAGTCATACGTTCCGCGGTCTCTCTTGCTCGACGAAATCGACTAGCAAAGAAGGTTATCGACATATATCGAAATCTCCCTCATTTCTCGTCTGAGCTCTTGCGTCAACGTAGAGTAAGTCCTTCATCAGGATCACCTGGCTGGCCTGGTATGAGATCACTCGGGCTTTCCCCATGTCCGATCACAGCAAATATTTTCGGAGACTGATCTTTTTTAATGAGTAGATCTTGGAGATCGTTGATAATGATAGCAAGTCGACTTCGCTCGGATATATTGTCAGCAGCATTATGAAAACTCAGATAGGCTTCCTCTATTTTTTCGAGGAGTCCTCCTATTTCGCCATAATCATTGAGGAACTCTTGGTAATATTGCTTTCGAGCTGGTGGGATAGCTCAAATAGGTATATATACTGCTTTCTCTGGAGTAAATCCTCATTGCTCTAGCAACTTCATAAATATCGAAAAAAGATGTGCATCGAAAAATCCTCACTGATTCCACTCATTCATTCGTATGCGTATCTTATCTGGATCATTATTCTCTTCCACACATAGTGCTTCATAAGATCTGATTATAGTATGTATCCTCGCTTCAAGAGGAATATCACTTTTAGTCTCTCCGTATGGATATCCAGATCCACTCATCATCTCCGCACGAGATATGAGAATAGCACGAGTCATATCAAGGACATTTCGCGTAATTTCCCCTGCTAAGATAGCGTCTATTGAGGCAATAATATCTTCTGAGCTATTATCCTGATTTGCATACGCAAGAGTGAGGAGACGTGCGAGATCGAGGGCCTGATGGCACTCCTTCGCATACTCTGGATTATCACGTACTTCAGCTGGGATCGATATGTCTCGAGTATCTCCCATTATCATTTCTATAAATCTCGTGTAATTATTGGTCTCTTGAGGCATTTCCATAGTGCCTTCAACTTTCTCGGTCAATTTTCGGTAATCATTTGCATACGAAATAATCGCATTTTCTTTTTGCTCGATATGACGAATCAACATAGGATTAATAATAGTATCAATATGAGAAGGTTTCAGTCGATTCTGATCCTCTGAAGTCCCGTAGTCGATGATGACTCGATATTTTCTACTTTGACCGAGTATGTCAACTATAAGGGTATATTCATATTCTCGGGCGGATTTTCTGATACTTTTTATTTTTTTTGCTTCCACACGATGGATAGTGGTAGGCTCTCCACTTTCTTCTGAGACGATAAGGAGTCGGATAGGTCAGAATACCGCTTCGATCTTCCTTATAATATCATTATAGTCAGTTATTCACTTCAAGTATATATCGGTTATTGCAGCTTCTTCCAGGAGAAACTTTCTTCTCTTTTCAGCTTCTTGCACGATTCCGGTGTAAGCCAACTGTACAAAAAAAGGTTCACTCAGATGGAAGGGTTGTATTCATGGAGCTATGTATCTTGTATATGCACTAAAAATGGCGATTCCGAGAGTATCTGCCCAAAGACGTTCAGAGAGATATCGTCTTCCGATCGTCACTGCCCGATAAAAGTATGCTTCCTGAGCCTGTCTCATATCATAATGAGTATCATTCGTACATAAACTTATAAGTCGCAGGAGAGTAACGATTTTGTTACAGTGATCCTCTCATGTCCCAACAGTTAAGAGAGAATTCTCGAGATCCTTTATGACCCTCCTTCGTATTTCTAGCTCATTTCAAAGGAGATCTCTAGAGGATCACTGTACTCATCACACTAGCTTGTCTGAGTCTAGTCATGGGATAACTGGAGATAATCATGATGAGGATGGAGAAAGAGCGGATCTCATATACTTAGAAAAACGATTATAATTCTGAATGCTCCGTATTGAGCTTTTGCTATTTTTGTCTTGTTTTTGTCCGTTTTGTATTCTTCTATTTTTCATACTCTCATGACTTGGTCTCCGATTCGAAATCTCATAACTTCTATTTTTTATGAAACATACTCCCCCGAACACCCTCAAGGATCTTGAAGAAAACTTTTTCCTGTCTGGAAAAGAAATCGAAGATGCTCTGAGGTGATCACCTCCAAACATCGAATATATCTCCAAACGATGGAATCATCTCAAAAAAGAAGAGGCTTTGAGCGACATGGATCAGATACTTCGGTTTAGCCAACAATCTGAGTTTTCTCCCCCTAAAAGCAATAGTATCTATATAGAAATGCGAATTCTCCTTTTTGAACTTCAAGAAAAAAAATGGTGAAGATTCTATTCTCGGGTGATTACTATTATCGAAAAATATCTCCAAGGAATAAAGAAATTTCTTTCTGGATTGGAAATCCAGGAAATCCAGGAAATCCACTTTTACAAAAAACTCTTTGAGTGAACCATGATTGCTATTATCGAAGAAGTAAAAACCTGAGAAGAAATTCACTCAGTTAGAGCCTTTGGATAAGTCCGATCACAATATGCTCATCTTTCTGGAGTCGGAGATAGTACTCAGTGATCCCACCGGTACAGCTTAAAGACAGTTCATCTAGGAAGTATTTTTTCACGATTTTCTTAATCGGAAGGACTACTTTCCCGAGAAGCTCATTTTTATTCTGAGAATAGGTAGAAAGAGGCAGTTTTGTATTTGGTACTTCCTCTCAGAGATTCATGAGAAGGAGTTTTAGCATATCGATCGTAGTATTTTGTGAGTGGATATCGCGTGAAGTAAGCTTCTCTCCTTGAACATAGATCCTTCATCCGATTTCATCGAGGAGGATACCCTCTGTTTGATTTTTCACAATCATATCGTAGTCACCACAATAGGCATTTCCATGAGAGTCTCTATAATAAACATCTCCTTTCTTCGTATGAGAAGAATAGTATTCTTTTGAAATATATTGCTCGAGTCGTATACCATCTTTGGCATATCCATCTCTCCATGAAGCATGATAGAGTGAGGCCTCTTGTCCATCGAGCCTCATTTGATCGAGTGTTTTTTCGAAAGTAGCGCGACTGTATCATTTCTTCATCACGAAAAGGAGGCTTCAGCCCATTTTCCCTGTATTAAATGGAAGAATAGCAATTTTCTCGTCTCGAAATTGCTGGAATTTATGGAAATAATGTATGAGGTCAAAGAAAAAGGTATTTTCCTTTTGATACGAGAAACTCGAAAGTCCGATTTGCTGAAATATTTCTATATATTTATCAGCGGAGTCTCCATTATGAGAGTGCGTCAAAAGTATCGAAAATGCCTCAAGAATTCGAAGATTTAAATCATCGATATGGGGGTAAGTCGGAGTGTTTTGCTCAAATCCGAGGAGCTCGATAAGCCTCATTTTTTTTTCTTCCCCGATGAGAAGTCATCCTATGATATTTCTTATAAGGAGGCTACGCTCTCTTCCTTCATCATGGATCCATAATCGAGCTTTTTCAGTCTCTCAGAACCTGTATTCTACACCCATAAAAAGTATCCCATAATCAAGGGGGAACTCTCAGGGTATAATAGAAGAAATACCCAGAAAATGCTCGAGAGTATCCTTATAAAGAGTCATGTCAGTCCTCACATGCTGCAGAAAATCTCTACTGCCATCTCTCTCATATTCATCTTTAGAGGAAACTGGATTTTTCGCTGAGAAATATACGATCGGACTTATACTTCTACCGAGCATAACGGCATAGTTACTTCACCCGCCGATACTTTTTTCTCACGAAATATAGTGAGAAAGTGTGAGGCTAAAAATATAGAGCTCCTCAAAAAGTGGATGATCTTCCCTAAGCTCACCTTGCTCAAAATCAGAGGGATCGAGTTTTCAAGAAATGATGTATACCACATAAGTAAGGAGTACAGAGCATACTGCCGAAAAGGCAAATCCATGTCATGGCGGAGCCTCAGAAAGAAAATCAAACTCTATTCCTCATACAAAGCCCTGGTCGTGAAGATATCTCTCAAGAAAGAGGGCTAGATTGTCGAGAGAATCTTGGAAAGATTCGGAAAATGATTTCTCTCGGAAGGTATGAAGGAGAATATCGTATACATATAGTGTACGAAACGTGATTTTTCCCGAATTATTGGGACATACCCCACAAAAAGTCTTAAGAGGGAGCTTCTGTTTGATACGAAGTACGCTCACACCATGGGATATATCGGGTCACCAAGTCAATATTCCATCACCACTGATGACTATATCGTGGGTATGAAAAAAGTCACTATATACCTTAGGAAATTCTCTCTGAAGATCCGCTGAATTCATTCTGACACTCTCCGGAACTCTGCTTATCGCCGAATCGGATGGGTCATTTTTCATGATCGGAAGAGATTAGTGAATCTGGGCCATCCATTATACCCCCTCTTAGAGAGATAGCAAGAGTATATTTTGGTCTCCTATTGGATTTTCATATTTGTCTTTTTTTTGTCTTTTCCAAGGGGAAGATAGACCTTATACTTTCCTTAGTCTTTCGAGACTCGTGCATGAATCTTCGCTTTTCTCTCCATTTATGCATCCATAGCTGAGACGCGAATAAAGAGAAGTTAAGACAACTATTCATCTCTTACTATCCGATCATTCATCCTATCAGGAGAATATCGATTGCTACGACCGAGAAGACAGAAAGAAAGATCACGGGTCATCGGAAGACATTTCTTTACACTTTGTACTATGTTCTCATTCAACCAAAAACATCAGAGAGTTATCCGAAATCATACAGGGATTTTCGCAGAATTTTATCCAGAAGAAAATATCAGCTCTATATATCGAAGCTATAAAGTGATGCCACGGCCGATCTCGAAAATGTTCCAGACGCTCGCATTTATCATATTTCTCCTTTTATTTTCTGTTCGTATCGGTGATTCTGCTGATTCTTCGAGTCCTCCTCCCTAGCGATCAGGCGATAATGATGGGAAAATAAATACAAATGACAGATATTGTTCTTATATGTAAAATTTATTATTATGGAATATATTAATCTCTTCTGAAAACTCAAGAAAAAGCTCCTCTCTGGAATGATCCTCATATCACTTTGTACTACCATCATTCCTCTCTTTGTAGAAGTAAGTGCGACAGTCGTAAGCAATCCAAATAATACTCTCATGTGAAGCAATAATAACTATGTAAACTCTACGAACTCTGGAGCATATGCTATAAATTTTATGTTCAGCTGAACACTCGATATGAATGACACCGTGCGTGTAACAGCCATGAATGGTTCTGGAAATACGGCGACAGGTTCGTATGTTTCACCTCTTGGATGAGAATCCAGTGGTTCTCTCAATATTAACTTCAGTACTCCTCCCTGGCCCGACGGAATGATCTCCTACGATGCAATTATATATTCTGGAGGTGTTTCAAGTCAGGTAACAGCATCGGGTATCACTTCTAGTGGCATACTTGATGCGACTACTCCAGGGATTACCCTTTCTTCCACTGCAACAGGAACAATCACATGAGCAATCATGGTAGCTGCTGCTGCTTCTGAAGGGCTTATATGATTCACTGGAAGTGACGTATTCGTAACGAATGGTAGCTCAAGTGGCTTCACACAAACAAGTTCTACGGGATATATTTTCACCGTCACTCCTACGATGTCTGGTATGGTGACGATCTCTGTAGGAACTGGTATGGCTACTGATATGGCAGGAAATCTGAATAACGCATCAAATATGCTTACATATAGTTATTCTGGAGCTGATGTGACTGCTCCAATCGTCACTATATCGAGTCACGCAAGTGGTGCTACAGTGACAGGCTCCCCAGTACTATCGGGTACTGTCACTGATACAGAAAGTAGTATTACAAGTGTCACGGTAGACGGTAATCCAGCAACGTTCTGATCTGGAACATTTTCTAAGACACTCACTGGTCTGGCACCCGGACCCAATACAATCGTCGTCATTGCGACCGATGCTGCAGGAAATACATGATCCACTTCTACAGTACTCAATCGT
This sequence comes from Candidatus Altimarinota bacterium, assembly GCA_043770315.1. Lineage (GTDB taxonomy): Bacteria > Patescibacteriota > Gracilibacteria > BD1-5 > UBA2023 > JAGOMW01. The sequence continues at coordinate 9,132 of JAYVIJ010000067.1, forward strand.
GTTCCTCTCGTTTCTAATGCAAATGCCACACTCTCCGGAGCAACCAGTGCAATAATAACATTCAATACTGATATAACCGCAACAGGGGTAGTACGTTATGGAACAGTATCTGGTAGTCTGCTTATGACAGCAACGGGTTCAAATCCAGGCACATCACATTCCATTACACTTTCAGGACTTTCACTCGATACTACATATTATTACAGAGTCCTGGGTGAGGGCGGACCAGAATCCAGCACTATGGAATTCAGAACTGCTACTGTCATCGGGAACAATTCATCATGAGCCATCATGGCTACAGGCGCAATATATCTAAGCGGATGAACATCTACTGGTGTAACTTTTACAAATAGTGGAACAATCACCATAGTGAGCGTGACATCGAGTGGTTCATCGATATTCTTCCCGTATAACGGGCTCACGATCACCGCTTCAGGTGGTGGTTGGGATGATGTCCTCTACGCACCTGAGATGTCTACCAATACATGAGGTACACTCTCACTCTCAGGATACGCATTCACGTGAACTGCATACCGAGTCGGAAGTTCAACTGCAGATCTGGTCTTTTCAGGACAAGTTGCAACAATATCACTCAACGTTGGCCCTACATACAATGGTCAGACACTCATGGTATATCGCTCTACTGATCAAGGAGCAACATATAATCCGAATACAAGCTGTGTCGTAACTGGAGGAATGTGTACATTCACCACGAACCGACTCTGACTCTTTCTTATCGCGGTACCTTCAGATACATTACCAGATGCATTTAGCTTTACTGGTGTAACGAATGCAGAACTCTCTACGCTTTACACAAGTAGTCCTGTCATATTGAGCGGATTTGCCTCAGGAACAATCGTATCAGTATCTGGCGGTGAGTATAGTATAAACTCAGGAGCATTCACTACTACAAGTGGAATAGTGAATCCTGGAGATAGCGTGAGAGTCAGATGAACGTCTTCCGCAGTGAACTCTACTACAACAAATATCACTCTAAATGTTGGATCATCTTCTGCGGCATTTAGTATCACCACAAAAAACACTACTTGAGGAGGCGGATGAGGGGGTGGGGGTGGATGAGGGGGTGGGGGTGGGACACCCATAACGACAGATAATTGTCCAAATGGAGATACTTCGGGCGCGTACTATGATGGTCGTTGTAGTATGATGAGTGGTACAGGAACTTCGAATAATCCTCCAGTTTATTGTAATGATATTCAGGATAAATTCATTATACCATCTATCATCCTCGATGATAATGCCGTAATCCTGTTTCGGGATACAAGGTCGAATTGGGCAAAAGAATATATCCATAATCTCGTCAGTCGTAGTATCATAAACAATACCACATACTACCGTCCGGAAGATAGATTGACTCGTGCAGAATTCCTGAAGATTGTAATCAATACGGCAGGTTGGTCTGTACCGAGTATGAATACTACTCTTCCGTATAATGATGTTTCTCTCAATTCTTGGTACGCTAAGTACACATCATTTGCACTCGCAAAGGGCATGATACAGACGAGTTCTAGATTCCGACCCAATGATACTATCACTCGTGCAGAAGCCATGAAGATACTTATGATCGCTCTCTGAGCCTGTATCATAGATCCAGTGACAGAAATGACCTTCAGTGATGTGAACTATAACTCTGACCTAGCAAAATATATCGAAACAGCAGTATCACTTCAAGTCGCTTCTGGGCAAATGAGAGGTGGAAATAGGATCTTCCGGCCAAATGATCCTATCACTCGTGCTGAAATAGCGAAAGTGGTAGTCAATACCTTCGGTCTGAAATAGTCTCTATTTCTTTACTCATCTTGCCTTATGCATACTCGACACCAAAAGAGAGACTTTCTCTCAGTCGAGATACGTGTACCGCCATAGCGTATCTCGCGCACATGAACCACCTGTTTCTCATTTTTTCATCTTACATACTATGACTACGCACAAAGACTATACATCTGGAACTGATACACATAAGGTTAATCAGTGGGATCGATCTGGAGGACCTGATATGAAACCTGCTGGAAATGATACCACAAAAACTGGTACTGATCCACATCAGAAAGAAGGATCTAATGATCCAAAAAAGATGTAATCATCCTATAAAAAATCCTCTCACGAAAGTGTGGGGATTTTTTTAATATAAAAAAAGGGGGTCTTATGGGATAAAGGATGAGATTGATAGAATAATTATTTCAATTCATTCAGAAAGATCTACAATAATAAAGTATCAAAGTAATTATTGACATAATAATATATATATTTATAATCTAATAATTGTACTATTTCAAATATGAGTATTCATTCTCTCTCATGAGCAGCGGTTCTCGCTGTAGCAGGGGCTATCGGAAGTGCACATAGTTCACCTATCGACCTTGGCAATTGATTTACGATCGACTCCACTTATGGTCAAGTCGTCGATAAACATTTCGATCCAAAAAATAGGAAAACTATTTTTTACGTTCTTGACCATCATGCCGGTGGAAATGGATTGACTGTCTTTCAAAATGGATTAGATCCTGTGTGATTAACGGTACAAAAAAATGCATTTCCCATAATCGATAGTCTCCTTAAAAAAGGAATGGAAAAAGGAATAGGCTTTGTCCATGAATGATGGAATATAAAACCCCGTGAATCACAAGCAGATTTTATCCAAAGAAATCTCATAGGATTCAAATTACGACCCAATATGAAGGATGCGAAGGGCAGGGTTGCGCTCGACGGATGGTATAGTGAAGCTCAGAGACTTGCTGGGGCAAGTATCCAACAATCTGGAAATCTTTTAAGTGCAGTATATACAACTGCTTGAGGAAAAATAGAACATACAGCGAGTATCATACCAGAGTCTACGCAGCTTGTAGGAGATGTGCGAAATATGGTAATGAGAAACTATCTGAGTACCCCAGTAGTTCCCTGTAAAAGTGTGGGGAGAAATTCAGAGATGTCTCTTTGAGAGGCATCGACTCGTATGATACAAGGACAAATACTGACTGGTGAAGATCAAAAATGTGGATGCGATGGACTCAATGAGTATTCATACAGTATCAAGAATTGGGTACAGAATCGATACTATGATGCGGCTCGTGCTGAGATCGATGCAGCAAAAAAAGTGAAGTATGATCACGTGATTATTAATGTTGGATCCTGACATGGATACCATGCTATAGAATACGCCAAAAAATCAGGCGTGAACTACGTCGTCATCGCTCCTCATGGATCAGAAGTTCTTGCGACTACGAAAGACCCTGCAGCTCCTACGATGAAGATAACTCGAGAATATGGCCTCCTCTGCAGATGAATCCTTGCAAAAGAGAATCCATCTCTGAGAAAAAGAGCAAATGATGAAGTATCTCGACTGACAGAAATCTGACTCAGAGAAATCCAAGAACGAGAATCACAAGAAATGGGGAAAAAATAAAAGTCTCACTATAACGTGAGCTTTTTTTGTAACATATGGTCGAAAAGAACGGAAAGGTTCGTATTTAGAAGAATCCGAGCTTTCTCGCTACTTCTTTGGCATGAGACGATGCATGTCATGCCTGAAGATTTCTCTGGAATACGGGAATGCCGTCAATAATATCAAATGAAAGGTGTGATACTGGGAGTGCAGGAAGTGTCTCAGTAATATTCCTTACCCAGTCATGATGATGAGACGCCGTAATAAAACTCGTTCAAGTACGGAGAGCTTTATCCATGACAGCATGAGAAAAAGCTGCCTGATACTTCGGAGGTACCGTAGAAAACATCTCATCGCAAAAAAGAAGTGTCCGCTCTCCTCCCTCAAGGACTTTCCATACTTCTTTCCAATACTCGAGTTCATTCGCAAAAGAACTATGAATACCATCTTGTTCATTCACTCGATCAAAGTATATGACACGATCAAATATTGGCACCGTGGCATCTTGACTCTGAGAATAGCCTGTATTAAGTGCTTGTAAGACACTTACAATCCCTGATTTCGCAAAGTAAGTTTTTCCCGAACCATTTGGTCCTGTAAGGATATTATAAGGAAATGAAGGATCCAACATAAAATCATTTCATCGTATTGGCTCGTCATCTTTTTGAGTATGTTTGATTGATTCGAAAAGATTGATATTTTTTGGGAAACTGACTTCTCCTGTACTATTAAAAGTCACGGGATGGAGTCGCCCTTCAGCTATATAAGAAGCATAAATACAGAGAGCTGAAAGTCGATCAAGTTCACCAGTAAATGCATATCTTTCTATTTCTTTTTTTCCATCGAAAAAACGACGAAAGTGTTGTTTCTTATCGGTATGAAGTATATTTGATCTATTTCTCTTTCGTCATTTATTCATAGCAGAAGCTTCTTTCTCTATAGAAAATTGGCACAATTTTGTATATTGGTCTTCTAAGAAAGCAAGTGCTGACTGGATATATGGACTGTCAATTCTTGAAAGGGTGGATCTCAGTTTCGGGAATTCTTTCTTCCATGCTCAGATACGAAGCAGATCCTCGGTCAGGACTTCAGCCTGACTCTGTATACTTTCTCAAAAACCAAATCATATCCCCTCTTTGTCTACTCTCGTTCTTCGTTTTGATATATCTATACCCGTAATATCATTGGCTATGAGATTCGCATATCCATAAAGCCAGTTTTGCATCACCTCTGTTTCAAAAATCTCGTATCAACGTTTCGGGAGGACCCGAGGGATATCCACGACTTTCTGCCTGAGGAAAGAGAAATACTCTTGTATACTTTTCAGGGATGAAAATCATGCTGGCACAAAAGGACGAAATACTTCTGAAGCAGCAACTAAAAACTCTTTCTGCTCTGGCGTCTGCTCTGGCTCTTTTCCGCGAAAACTCTCTAGGAGTATACTCAAATCATCTGAAGCCCCCTCTTCATCGACAAATGCAGCAATATACGATGTTGTGTATTTCTCTCCTTTCTTCGTTTTACTGTCTACCGCGACAGAAAATTTATCACTATCACCATATTTTTCTACAAAACTCCGATAGGCTCTCAATTCTCTGAAAAGTTGCATTAACTCTGAGGGACTCTCTTTCCCGAGGAGTTTTTTATTCATCTCGATATATGCTAGAGCTTGATTTACTTCACTTTCAAATACAGATTCATGTATAATTCCTATATGGGTAGTACAGCGGGAAACACTATGTCTGAGTCTTGGAATTCTTCCGAATCAGAATCGTATGTTTCTTGGTATAGATATGGGATTGAGTCAATGATTTACTTCGTTCTTCCATCGACCTACTGTCTCAAAGCTTTCCTCTATATCAGCGAGTCCTGCAACCACATGAAGAATAGCTCGATAATGATGATCTTGTGCTAACATGCCAAACATTGCCTGACGTTCGAGTACTTCTCAAGCTGGAATGGCAGATGAAGCAAAAAGCATCTGAGAAATCAGTCTATGCGCTTCTCTCACATCGACGAGGTTTCAGAGGGAAACATCGATATTCTCTTTTCTTCTTTCATCATCATACCGAACTCTTTTTGGTCTTTTCGGTTTGTTGATGATATCAGTATGCCCGATTCACTGCTCTGCAAAATCTTGGTCAGCACTATACAGGTGGAATCTTGGAGTATCTCCTCCATAAAGTCACTTCAACCCTTCTGAGTTTATGAGTTGGTGGCGGGCTTCATCAGAAAGACTACATATATCTGGGAGCTTTGCGATACAAGCAGACGAAAGTGATGTATCACCCGTAAGGTATGATCTGGCAGTATCTATAAGATCGATAGGTGCATTCTGTATTTCCGCGACTTCTGTAGAATGAGCATCTGCAATACCGATTCTGAGTGTTCTATGTGCTGCGATATACGGTTTTCAGGATGCATCTCGTTCTACGGTATAATCATAGTGGTATATACCGATCCCATCTTTATAAAGAACCTGGAGGGACTTCATTGCTTCTTCATTATGAGTTGCTATAACTACATCTCATCCATTTGCTCGAATTTTTTCGATGAGAATCTCTATCATGCCTACTTGGTCAGCAGGGGCAGTAGTAGAAAACGGTTCATCAATATACACAAGTGCCATCTTTCCCTCACACTCTTTGAGTACTCTTGTGATTCGGTGAATTTCTTCCATATAAGCACTCCTTTTAGCGTAAGCATTGGTCGAAGCACGGTCAAGATATACCATCATATCATATTGTTTTGGGAAGTTTCCCGACCCGACTGGAGCGTATCAGAGCGTCTGAGCCGCTCGACGGATGATGAAGTCTCGCTGAAGTCACCATGATTTTCCTGAGGTATTGGCTCATGAATATATAGAAATGGGTCTGTCATCATGTGAAGGATTTGGAACTTGATCATCATACGACTTATTCGGATGACGACCTTCAGTATATCCGAACTTTTTATCACTATCAAATGTCACTTTTGACCATTTTTCTCACTCTATCATACTGACAAGATGAGCAAAGCGAGAGAAATATAACCCCTCTGCCTTAAGATGGTGTATCATACTAGAAAGCAGACCATACGATGAAGTTATTTTCTTTCGTATTTTTGTTGAAATATGTTGAAATTTTGGGTCGCGAGAGTGAGAAAAATCTTCCCGAGTATATCACCCAAGGAGAAATTCTGGAGTAAAATATCATCGTATAGAATCGAGGTAGGCAAGGAGGATTTCTGCTCGTTTTTTCCATGCTGGGACACGAGCACATAGTATAATAAATTCTCTATATGAAGTGAGATCTGTATCTAAACTATCAAGTAACCTTTTCGTCATCCTTTGTACATCTTCCCATTCGTAATAACTTGTATCTCAAGTCTCTCCTGTATTATCAACATAGCGTATACCTTGCACATAGCACCAGAGATATCCCGTATAGCTATAATCGTCTTCATCGGTTCGATAGTAATTGAGAGCATGATCCAAATCTTGCATTCCAGAAACCCACTCGGATTCTCAATCGAGCGTTGCCATTATATTCGACAAGGCTCCACTCTCGGCTACACTTTCTATCTCCTCTTGTGTTCACTTTAATACAGAAGGTGATGGCTGAGATCAAAAGATATACTGATATCATATTTTTGCATTTCAACCCATCGAACGATCGAGACATCATTTTTCATCTTTGATAAGACCATCTTCATCTGCGAAAAAATCAAAACTACTTTCGAGGATAAGCCCATTATCCCTATATCGAGAAGAATAATTGCGTGTAACTCGTCTTTCTCGACGTGATGTAACAGGAAATGCCTCTAATGAACTACTATAGTGTGACTGGATACTTGCAAGGAGTACATTGTCTCATCTAATTGTTCGAAGCAAAGTCCCTACTCTCACTCGATATTTCCGTATCTCCTGGATCGATAGACCCTCTAAAAGAGATGGCTCATCCGTCTTTAATGCGTCCACCAAATTTCAGAAGCTATGTTCCCCAGGGGATCGGAGTATCTCAAGTATTCGTTTACTTCTCTGAAAAATACCACTCTGTAGAAGCTCTATAACTGAAAGAAAGTAAGGAGATTGTGGAAGAGCGTCATAGGAGAAACTATGTGGATCATTATTATGTGGATCATTATTACTGGTATCTATTCTATCATAGATCTCAGATCGACGCATATATCGAGAAAGAGGATCTCACTGAGTATCGTCGACATCCTCATCATCCAAAGGATCATACTCTCCCCTGATTTGTTGACTTATAGAAACTGGTATTTCTTCACCATTGAGGATTTTTTCTATAAGTCACTTCACTTGCAAAGCTCATTCAGTATAGAGAAGAGTTTTTAATACTGCCTCAAGTGGGAAATCATAGATATTACTGGAAGGAGTATTCATAAATACATTAATGAAAATTGATTATAAATAATAATTTTTAATTATCAAAATAAAATTCCGAAAAATGATGATCCCCTCAGAAGGTATATCTACTCAACTTCAATGCATGCCATCTTCAGGGAATGAAAAAAACTCATTCTTTCGAATGAGTTTTTAAATTTTTATGGTGCAACCAGCAAGGCTCGAACTTGCGACCTCCTCCTTCGCAGGGAGGCGCTCTAATCCAACTGAGCTATGGCTGCACATACTTCGCGAGCAGGGGAAATATAGCGAAAAGAAAGAAAAAAGCAAGTAATTCTCGGGAAAAGAAGATTATTACCTTCGAGATATATTTGCTATTGGGCTCGAATACCAAGCATGATCGCTTTCGAGACATCAGGGATGATATTTTTACGATCGGTCACGAGATATTTCCCGAGAAAGAGGGATTGATTTTTGCGAGAGACTTCAGAGACGAGGATCTCGATATGCACATTCCCATATTTTTCATCATCATGATGAAAGCGGAATATCGCAGAGAGGATCTTCTGTGAACCGACTGATTCGTCTCGAACTCGGATTTTTATATCATTATTTCCGACATCGAAAGTATCAAGGGTAAAATACGCTGATATCTCTTTCGTGAGTGCTATCTCGAGTTCGAGGAGTGTCTTTTCAAGTTCTACTTTAAAATCTCAGAAAAATTTCACACGCGTACGAGGTCATGAGTGTACTACGGCCGTACGTCTGAGCGTATCGAATGACATAAAAAATCGATTAAAAAGAAATAGTAGTATAGAAAGATTTAGAAAAAAACCAAAAAAGAAACCTTCCTTTCGGGTGATTTCTTTGGATTTATGATCCTGAAGAGGATACTCTGGGTAATTCAGTTACACAAATAAACTTATTTTTGAAGAGATTTCATCTTATCTCATCAGATAACTCTTTCTCTATATTACAAGATTTATTTACTCTTATTAATAACTCGTACAAGAAATAATACAATCGCAACCACAAGGAGCATATGTATAAGTCCCCCCATGGTATAAGATGATACAATTCAAAGTATCCAAAGAATCAGAAGAATAATAGCAATATTTTGGAGCATAGGAGAAAAATTAAAGTACTAAGTTATTTAGCTATATCAACATCCAATAGGATTTTTTATGGATCATTGAGGAAATTTATTCATTACCTTTGAGAATTAGTGCTATACAAGAATCAGAAAATCCAAATATGATCAAAAAAGTAAAAATGAATATCTCGTAGAAAATTAAAAAGTCAGGGTATTTTAATTATGGTGTAGTATCTAAGGGGATGGCTGCTTTTGGTGCTGAATCTGTACTCGGGATTGGATTATTCGCTGGTAATTCTCCCGGTATTTTAACATCTATATTTATATCTTTCTGTGGATTGGTATTGACCACTGCGGGTAAGACATAGAAATATGCCAATGCAATAGCTACCAAAAGCAGCATAATTCCAATAATTAAACCAGATCACGAATCTCATCCATTCTGGTTTCCAGGGGTATTAATGATGGTTGTCATAATAAAGAAAGTATTAAGTAATAATATACTCATTGTATGCTATAGGAAGGTATGACAAAAGACAAAAGGAAGACAAATAACTGAATTCAGGCTGAATCTCGATAATTGCTTTTCGATCCTACTATCACATAGTGCTTTCTCATGCAAGTTTTTTGGGGATAAAAATAATCCACATTCTAAGATATTAATTTCTGATTCTCGAGTATACCTGCGACGCTTATATGCTCGTATTTCCAAAATCATTAGATCCGAGGATCGCCTATGAGATGTTCATTTATTTTTTTACAATAAACGCTATCTCAGAGTGCACTAAATTTCTTGTCTTGGATTTATCTTTGATCTTAAATATATTTCGATTATCATTTCTCTCTGATGAGGTATGTGTCTATACTATATTTCTCAGAGAATTTACTATTATTAACCACCCTCATCTATGACAACAGATTCAACCAAGACTCCGATATCAGATGGTATTGTATTATGAGCAAAGGTCATTGCTGCTTGAGCGGCTCTCTATGCATTATATAATGCAACAGGGAGTACACCAAAAGCGAAAGAGTGGGCTATGAATATGGAGAAGGAGATTGTGGAGAAGATAGATAAGGTCAAAGATCTGACAGAACCCGTTCTTACAAAGATTATAGATGAAGTGAAGGGAAAATATGAAGATATGAAAGATATCGATAAAGATGAACTCAATCAAATGATAGATACGCTCCGTGAACACTGGTCTGGAGTTATTAAGGCAAAATAAGTAGCCTATATACAATAAAAAAACTCTCTTTTCAGAGAGTTTTTGAATATTTTCTGGAGGCACCACCCGGAGTCGAACCGGGCTACAAAGCTTTGCAGGCTTCTGCATAACCGATCTGCCATAGCGCCAGATAACCTCGTGCATTATAGAGAAATACAAGAAAAAGCAAGTGAAAGAAGCATACAAAAAATCCCATTCTTCGAAAGGGAATTTTTATTTTTGATGCGAGAAGCATAGAACTTTCAGCTCTCCGCCACCGACCGCTCTCTTCATCGAAGAAAAATTCCTTTGGAAATTTTTCGGGACTCGATTCAGATTCAAGTCCCATAAAACAACAAAAATAAAATTCTTACCCTAACGGATAAGAATCTGATTTTTCTGGTGCCCAAGATGGGACTTGAACCCACACACCCGAAGGCATACGCACCTCAAACGTACGTGTCTACCATTCCACCACCTGGGCAAAATAATTGAAACCAAAGAAACGACTTAAGTGAAAATCTGTGAGGTCAGATATTCATCGAGAACTTTGTGGTGCACCCAGTAGGGTTCGAACCTACAACCAACGGTTTCGAAGACCGCTACTCTTCCAATTGAGCTATGGATGCATGTATTCCTACACTGGAAATGCCTGCGGATTATAGCAAGAGATGCGGAAAATGCAAATTTATTTCAAGAAATCTCCCTAATGTGCCATCTTCTCGATCATATGTTAAAATTATAAATATGAGTCAACCATTGTATCTGCTGGATGAAAAGTATGGGCAACAATCGGAAGAAAAATAAATGGCAGAAGCAGAATCATTATAGTCATGCCATGTCCATGTCCAGTTCTTATGGATATGCCTTGATGAACTGTGCGGATACCTACAATCAGATTGAGAATTGGGATGAAAAGAAGGAGGATCCACCAGAGTGGCTTTTGTGCCATACGAAGAAGCAAAAGTGTGTTCATTATAGGAAACCAAGCCATCCACGCATGCGAAACACGAATTTTGCTCGCAATTATATGAAGTGGGTATGATATAAGAATCCAAAGTATTACTCATAGGGTAATAGGATTTATTATAAAATTCAAGATAGGGTAGGTATCAAAGTCCATAAGAATAAAATTAAATTATATTACTTGATAAAAGTTACCAGAATAACCCATAAAATGCAAAAATAGAAAAATCCCCCATTTCTGGAGGATTTTTTATAATATCAATTATGCTTCGAGAGCTTCAGCAGGAATTTCTGGAACTTCAGCAGATGGTACGTAGTTCGGATCGAGTGCCTTGAGAGAAAGACCGATACGTTTTGCGATAGGATCGAAAGTTATGATTTTTGCTTTCATCATCTCACCTGCATGGATCTTCTCTTCGAGGTTCTTCGACATATCAGCTGGGATCTCAGAAAGGTGTATGAGGCCAGAGATAGCGCCATCAAGTTCGAGAAATATACCAAACTGAGAGAGGCGGAGGATTGGAGCTTCGATGATATCACCAACTTGGTATTTATCAGCAAGGACTTGCCATGGATTTGGTTTAAGACGCTTGATCGAAAGAGAGATCTTCTCGCCTTCGATACCGATGATTTGGATTGTCACCTTATCACCGATTTTTGCATGCTTATGTGGATTGTTCACATGTCCCCAGTCAATTTCAGAAACGTGTACGAGACCTTCAATTCCTTGGAATGTAACGAAGAGTCCGTAAGTGAGGATACCCGAGACATGTCCTTCGACAATATCTCCGACCTTGATCGTGAGAAGTGCTGCTGCACGTTTCTCTTCGATCGCTGCCTTCTCAGAGAATATGATCTTTTTTCCTCCTTGATCGACATTAATCACACGAACGTGAAATGGTTTTCCAACAAGCTTATTGAGATGCTCGAGAATTCTTTCAGCATTAGCTCCTTCGACACGTGGATAGTGCTCAGGAGTAAGTTGAGATACTGGGATGAATCCCTTGATACCATCAAGATCGATAAGAAGACCTCATTTGTTTGCTTCATTTGGAACAACAGTGATGATCTCCTTTGTATCGAAGTTTGAGTGGAGTTTCTCGATAAGTTTCGCCTGGCTCGCCTTACGAAGAGAAAGATGGATGAGACCAGAGTGAGCGTCTTCTCCGATGATGATAGATTCGATACGAGTACCTGGAGCGATAGCCGTAGAATCTTCAGTCGATGAATGCATATGAGTACCAGTGATGATACCGGTAAACTGACCATCGAGATCTACAAGGATCATCTTCTGATTCGCGACGATAGCAGTACCAGCGACGACTTCTCCTATATGGAAGGATTGGATCGGTGCTGCGGCTGCGAGATCTTTTGCAAAATCTGACATAAAAATAAATATTAAGAAATAAACATTACAAAATAAAGAATTGTAATTTTTTAATGGGGCGGCCAATGGGGCTCGAACCCACGACCTCCGGATTCACAGTCCGGCGTT
>JAYVIJ010000068.1:0-6824 GCA_043770315.1 Candidatus Altimarinota bacterium
TGAGCGGAACTCGTGATCTCGCATCTATTGGAAATATATCCAGATGCGGATATATACACAAGTGTCTGCTATATGGATCATCCAATGCTCGCAGGGGGACGAGTCTATACGAGCTGGTTGCAACGAGTTCCATTCTTCAACCGACGACACAAGCTCGCAGGGATACTGCGTCCGTGGGCTTTCAGGAGTTTTGACTTGTCGGGATATGATATCATCCTCTCATCGAGTAGTGCCGAGGCGAAGAATGCTGGGTATACAAAACGAGGAAAAGATACGAAACACTTTTGCTACTGCCATACTCCAACACGCTACTATTGGAGTCACTACGAGGAATATCGTAACATGATGGAGTTCGGATTTTTGAATCCTCTTGCCAGATTCGTTCTCGATCGATTGATCGGTTGGTTACGAAAGTTGGATTATGAAGCAGCTCAGCGGGTGGATTTTTTCATCGCAAATTCTCGAAATACTCAGGAGCGAATCCAGAAATACTACGATAGAGAGAGTGAGGTGATATATCCTGGTGTGGAAATTCCCCGTCATCGCGAAGACTCCCCTTCGCGAAGCGTTGGAAGTACCCTTGGGGTATGAAGCGATCCAGGAAAACAAAAAGGAATTCCAATTAGTGACTGGATTGCTTCGCCAGCTCGCAATGACGGAAACCCTGAAACCCCGTACTATCTCGGTCTCGGTCGCTGTATCCCGTATAAGCGATTTGATCTGCTCGTCGATGCATTCAACGAGAGTGGTCGGCGACTGATCCTCTGTACTGCTACGGATACTCCCCTATTCAGAGAGTTGCGAGCAAAATCCAAATCCAATATCGAATGGAAATATCGAGTATCCAATGATGAAAAAGATGAACTGATGAAATGAGCAAAAGCCTTTCTCTTTCCTCCACTCGAAGACTTTGGACTCGTGCCGATCGAGGCTATGGCGATGGGAGCTCCTGTGATCGCCTATGGCGAATGAGGTGCTCTCGAGACGGTTGTGGATGGCGTGACTGGATTATTTTTCTCTCCACAGAGTCCAGAGGCTCTGAATCAGGCAATAGAGAGATTCGAGACGATGGAGTGGGATCGAGAGAAGATCCGAGAACACGCAGAGCAGTTCTCGAAAGAGAGATTCCAGGAAAATATCCGAACATATATAACAACTCATGCAAAATAATCCCCTCATCTCTATACTGATCGTCGCATACAATCCTGGGGCATATCTCAGGAATACGATACTATCTTGCCTCGATCAGACCTATGAGGATACAGAGATACTCATACTGGATAATGCCTCGAGTGAGGATATTACTCAGTATTTCCCAACTGATCCTGAAGAACTCGCAAAGATACGACTCATAAAAAGTAGTGAGAATATCGGGCCATACAGAGGACTCAATCTCCTCTTGGAACAAGCAAAGTGAGAATATATCTCCATCCAGGATCACGATGATATCTGGCATTCAGAAAAACTCGAGAAACAAATGAAAGTCCTCGAGTCACATCCAGAATATGTCGGCTGCGGGACGAATACGATCATGTACTATGAAGCGGATCAGAAATATTTTGAATACTTTCTTGATGAGGAAAATTATTACACGATCCATCCCTCTCTCATGTTCCGATATGATGGCAAGTTCCGATATGATACAACTATAGAATATATGTGTGATGCCTGGAGCCTGAAGAATAACCTCTGTCACGGAGAAAAAAAGATCGCAAACCTGATCGAACCTCTCACACTCCATCTCATCAAAAAGACGAGTGGAAACTATAGCTACCGCTGGCACACGCTGAATATGACAAATATCCGAAGAGTCTACCAGATCCATTCACCTTTCTATGCGACTTTCACTCTTCTCTGGGAGATAAAAAGAAAAATAGCATATCCTATACTCAATATTCTCTGACTCGGGGACTGGGTCAATCCGATTGAACGGATACCATTTCGGATGATGGGGAAAGAAATAAAAACCACCCAATGAGATGAGTGGTGGAAAGGAAATATCAGTTAATTCCCTCTCTTGATCAGTTTTTTTAGTATATATTGTCCGACAGATATAGGGATACAGAGAAATCAGAGAATAGCGATCTTGTAGTGGATCATATAAAAGAATCGACTAGCAAGAGCGTTCTGTAGATGTATCCATGCATTTTTTTTATCTCCGTGTTCGACAGCAAATACCGCGAATGTGATAGAGAGCCAAGATTTTTTGGCATGATACGCTTCCTTGTCGATTTTTCACTCAGTGAAGATGATATCTATATACCTCTCGAGATCATATGATGTTCATCCATTGGCTCCCGAGAGATTGCCTCCATGACGACGGTACTGAGTCAGCTGCTCATCGATACCATAGACCGGATAGTTCGTAGCAACCTGGAAATAAAAATCATAATCTGCGATACTATACTTTTTATCGTCCCATCTCGCGACGAGAGGATATTGCTCGATCATCTCACGCCGTACCATACTGGTACTCCAAGAAGCGATGGGTCCTGCAGGGAGAAGGATGAATTCATCAACTGAAATACTTGTATTCTGAAACAATGGAACGTCTCGATACTCGAAAAAACTCGGGAGGATAATAGTGTTCTTGCTATCTATAAAAGAGAGATCACTATATACAAGTTGTACTTCCCGATATTTCTCAAATATTTCTATTTTTTTCACAAAATTATCTGGCGTATATCTATCATCTCACTCGAGAAATGCCACAAACTCAGATTTTTGATGAATTTGTGAGAGGAGAAAGTTGGTATTATCGACGATTCATTTATTCGGATTATGATGCCAGGCCTTTATCTTATCCGGATATTTTTGAGTATATTTTTCGATGATATCCCAAGTTGCTGTATCTGGAGAATCATCTCAGATCAGGAGTTCCCAATCTATTAAAGACTGATCAAGGATCGACTCTATCGTATCAGTGATAAACTTCTCATGTCTGTAGGTTGTTGTGATGATTGAGATTTTAGGCATGATCTGGAATTGGATTTTTTTTAAGAACCAGTGTGAACTCTATATCATAGGTCCATTTGGATGTTTCTCTTTTGTCTATGACATCAAATGCGAAGAGTCAATGTTGATGTCAGAGATTGAGAAGTCCGAGAGCATTTTCCATAACAAATGTATGGTAATGTATGGGGTATTTCTCAATAAATTGCTCCTTTGCAAGCGTCAATTGGTCAATATAAGAATCTGAATAAGTAGTACTTGCACTCTCCATAAAATGGATAAAATCCATACTTTCTGATGGATGAAAATGATCTGCCTCAAAATGATCTATTGGGGTAATAAAGCGGTGATGATCAAAAGTGCGTCTTTTATCAGGAAGAGTTAAGAATAAAATACCATCATCTCTGAGAACTCTATAGGCTTCTATCAAACCCTGAAGTGGATCTCGAATATGTTCAAGAACATGATTGGCGATAAAAAAATCCTGAGAACTCGAGGGAATTATTGATAAATCTTCGAATGTTCATACATAATCGGGTATCTGAATATCCATACCATGAAGTTCTGGATATCTTGCAAGGAGTCCTTCGAGAGGGAGAATATCGATATATTTGACACGAGCTATTTTTGGATCTAGTCGCATACCACCATGAAGTGCACCAATCTCAACACCATCCCCGCACAAGTGGTATGCTAACATATCACGGGTCTTAGTGAATCAAAGTAATAATACAATTTGGTATACTAGTGCATCATATGCACGATAAATAGTTGAAGAAATACCGTGTTGATAGAGATACGAAAGAGCATTGCGAATAATCAGCATACTTGATAAGTTAATAATTAAAAAATAAAATATATTATTTTCAATAGGTTTATGAAGGAAATTTGTGACTTTATTTTTGAGATCTGTATAGCAAGAGAAGCGTATCGACGAATCTTCTTGGAAAACAGACTACTCCCATGAGCAAAATAGTACGTATATCCAAGCCAAGCTTCAGTCTCTCATATCCAGCGGCCCACGTGCTTCGACGGTCATGCTCAAAAAATGCAGAAACGACATGATTTGACCGAATATATTTATAACAAGTTTTTTGGATTTTTACATCCGATACGGTTTTGATAATATTTGAATAAATCATCTCAAGTTGAGCATTCATGATGGCTACATTACGGACAAAATTATTACTATGAATACGGTAGAGAAAAAGTGGTTTCTCACTATAGTAGATATCTATACCAGGTAGTAATTTTGTCCACAGAAGATAATCAAGTGGACCAAACATACCTTCTTGATTTCAATCAGGAGTTTGAATTGGGAGGATTTTCTCAAGGAGTGGGCTCCGAAATGCTACCGCACCAAAAGATTGAATAGGATTAGTGAGTGTGAGAAACTTTCCAAGCGGATAGTTATATATTCATTCTGTTCGATGAGTTTTACGAGGAGTAATATTGTCCTCTGCATCCATCTTGTGCCAATCACTCCAGAAAAAATCTATATTATCATACTTTCTGAATATACGGAATTTTTCCATCAGATTCTCAGGAGAATACATATCATCTCCCTCAAGAAAAGTAACATATTCACTCTCCGTGTTAACTTTAGATAGTATAAAATTCATATTCCCAACTATACCAGTATTCTTCTCTTGTTTCCAAGACTTAATTCGAGGGTCTTTTTTGGTATACTCTTGTATTATACAATAGGTGTTATCGGGACTATTATCATCACCAATGAGGAGTTCCCAGTCAGTGAAAGACTGAGAAAGCACTGAGTCTATCATTGCTGCTATAAATTTCTCATGTTTGTAAGTAGTAGTGATGATGGAAATTTTAGGCATATTACTTATTTCTTAGAGATTCTTTTTTGATAAAGTGGAGTGAGTATCTTCGAGGGGATAAAAAACATTATACAAATTCTTAGATAAGAGACTATACAGCTCATCCGCAAGAACCTTCTTCTTGAATACAAAACTTTCAAAGAAAGTATTTTTTTTCCCAGGATAGAATACATTCCTGCCATAAGATATGTATTCATTACCATAAACTTATCATATTCTTGCTTAGAAATAAGATGAACACTACGATAGAAATCATAAAGTTGACTAAGATCTTCGGAGATCTTCCCAGAAGTGATCGATAGATTCCCTGAATGCCATCGATATTCCACAAGTAGACTATCAATGATATAAAATCTGCAACCAGCGAGAATACTCTGGAAATAAAAGTCATAATCAGAGACAGAATATCAGCTACCTGTATGCGGTAAAAATCGACTCTTCTGCCAAGCAAAAAATACCTCTTTACGACAAGCACTCGTACTCCATGAAAATGGAACTCCTGTGATCTCACGAGATGAGACATACTTTTTACCATTTTCCAGTGGAAATATTCCACAATAGCCTCAACCAGTTCTTATATTATTTTCATCCACAAAAATATAATCTGAACATACAATCGCTATATCTTTTTGGTCTTCAAAAACACGAACCTTTTGAGTAAGATTCCCTGGAGAATACATATCATCACCTTCAAGAAAAGACAGATATTTAACAGAGGGAGAAATTTGGGTAATCAAAAAATCCATATTACCGACAATTCCTTTGTTTGGGGAGTGGTGCCAGGCACGAATTTTATCTGGATATTTCTCTACGTACAGTTGAATGGTATCCCAAGTCGCATCATCTGGAGAGTCATCACCAATAAGAAGTTCCCAATCAGCATAAGATTGCGAAAGAACTGAATCAATAGTATGAGCAATAAATCACTCGTGACAGTATGTAGTGGTAATTATTGAAATCTTAGGCATGGAATTTCTTATACAGACTCTGAATTATTGTAAATAACCCTAATTTTTTTAGGAAAAATAATATCTTTGGAACAATAAAGAATGTTGAAATCATTATGCGTACGTGGTAACAGTATAGTTTTATTTTACGAATATCACTTATTTGCGTTTGTTTTCAGATAATATAAAATGATGCCTTAATATAGTTACGGTAATTCATTCCGGAACTACCTTGATTTGAGTGAACTCTATAATAAAGAGTAGTAGTATTTATGAGCAATACCTTCTTCGTATTTGCCAAATATTGCAGATTATAATCCCAATCTGCCCACATGCCCGCACCTACATCATATAAATATCCAAAATCCTTATATAAAATTCAACCAAATGAAATCGAGTGTCTTTTTAGCTGCGGAGAGTACATGTCCCAAAAGATATCTTGATTCCCAATTTTTCTATGTGGAATAAAATCTGATAATTCGTTACTTTCATTAATACATAGGTATTTCCCATAACAAACATCAGCCTGATTATTTAAAAGAGCATCGTAAGTAGTCCTGAGTGCATCTGGTGTAGCAAAAGTATCATCATTCGATAAAAATATGAAGTATTTTCCTTTTTTTAATTGCAGTAAATAATTCCAGTTACCAGCCATGCCCCTATTATTCCTTGCTCTTTCAAAATGAAAATTTGGATATTTTGTTTCGAACTCCATACCAAGATTGGTAAGATCCTGAGGACTAAAATCATCAACCATAATTACTTCGACTTCATCTATAGTAAATCCAGTTTGCATAAATACGCTTTCAAGGCACTCTCTTGTATAATCGGGTTGGTTATATGCAGGTATGAGAATACTAATTAATGGTTTCTTATTAACGTCCATAGCAAAATTCTTTAAGAGTAGTGATAATATATTCTTGCATCTCTTCAGTAAGTGTTGGTCATACGCCAACCCAAAATGTATTAGACATTACAAAATCTGTATTTTTTAGATCTCATACAACACGGTAGTTTTCGACATAATTACGGAAAGCTGGTTGACGAATGTAGTTTCCCGCAAAAAGAATACGAGTACCAATAT
>JAYVIJ010000069.1:0-2533 GCA_043770315.1 Candidatus Altimarinota bacterium
TGCATATATGGGCATTATGAGAAAAAGTGAACAAATGTCGAGGAAATCATAAAAAATGATTTTCCTTTTAAAATAAAATGTGTATCATCACAGTCGAAATCTCCATATATCTTCATTATTTATGACTCCATTTTTATCTGTATCGAGTGACTCTGACAGGGTAGAATTATTGATCGATACGCAACTCTTCTCTTCAGTGATCGCGATGAAGGCGGCGTACATGCTCCTAGATCGGGCATATTTTTTCTTTTTTACTCGTCCCGATGGACTCATAGTGCAAATCACTCCCAAGGCATGACAAGACTGGGATGCTGAGAGATTTGCACGAGAATATAGTGACGAGCTCCTAGCCTATGCCCTGAGAGTCCGTGTGGAACTAGAGAACAAAGAAGTCCGAGAGACGATCGTCAGACGAGCCTTGGGTTCCTATGCGGATCTTCCGAATTTTACATCCGTCGAGCCAACGAGTCAAAAATGACAAATTGATTTTGACAAAGATATCGATGAGATACTTAGAGAAATTGAGAATGATCCTGAGCTTAAGATCGATGAAGAGGAGATCAATCGGATACTGGCAGAAATTGAAGCAGAAACTAAAGAACTACAAAAACCAAAACTTGATCTTAATAAACTCAAAGATGTCAAAAAAAACTTTCAGCATAAATAACAAGCTCTATCCAGAGAATCTTATAAACAGTGTTATCCTAGCGTTTGATGGTTACAATATTTCTTATTTTGATTCTACCATTACTATCGATGATGAGGATCCCAAGTATGTGTTTGATGAGCTTATGAATTATATCCTATCTATCTCTTCAGAAACTATTGTATGAGTCTAAATATAAACACCATCAGTACCCTTAATATGGCAAATGTGGCTCCGTTTTATTTTCAGAAAAGAAAAAACGAAGAATATCTTATTACAAATGAATTCGGATACTATTCATACCTCTCAGAGGCAGAATTTTTGCAATATATTGGATGAAAAATCCTTTCTTGAGATAAGTATGATGAACTTGATAGCAAGTTGTTTATTAAAAATTCTTCATATGAAGATAGGGCAATTATTGCATACAATAAAAAAAATACCTTTCTTGCATATGGACCAACTCTCCATATGATTGTTACAACACTCAGGTGCAATCATAAGTGTAAATATTGCCATGCAGCTGTTGCTCCAATGACAGCAAAAAATATGGATATGACCAGAGAAACAGCAGAAAAAGTAGTTGATACTATATTTTATACATCATCTCCTTCATTTACTATTGAGTTTCAGTGAGGAGAATCACTCGTAAACTATGATGTGGTACAATTCATTGTTGATTATGCCGCTATGAAGGCTCAGGCACTCCAGAAAAATATAAAATTTGCACTTGTGTCAAATCTCACTCTTATGGATGAAGATAAGCTCAAGTGGCTTCTCGATCATGGTGTCGATATTTGTACATCACTTGATGGAGGCAAGGAAACCCACAATTGGCAGAGAACCTGGAAAGAGGGGAATTCGTATGAACGTGTTACTCACTGGATAGGTCGCATCAATGCCGAGCAAGAGATACGATGACATAAGGGATACAAGATTGGTGCTCTTGCTACATGGACCAAACCAGGTCTTGCAAATTATCGCAATATTGTCAATTCGTATATTGATCTTGGTCTCACAACAATATGACTACGTTGGCTCAATCCATATGGATTTGCCGCTGCAGAAAGAGAAACTCTTGAATATTCACTAGATGAATATTTTGATTTCTACAAAAATGCTATGGATTATATTCTCGAAAAGAATAAAGAATGAATAGTCCTCAGAGAGATGATGTCTATGGTCTATCTCAATAAGATTCTCAATAATACAGATAGTGGATTTATGGATGTACGATCACCATCAGGGATTGCTATAGGTGGGGTAGCATATAACTATGATGGCAAGGTATATGCATCAGATGAATCTCGGATGCTCGGTCGTATGGGGATAGAGGATTTTCTTCTCACACCCCAGCTCTCTACAGGAGAAGAGACCTATAAGGCTATGGCAAGCAGCGATGTGACCAAGATCTCTGTACAGTCGTCTACACTTGATGGCCTTCCTGGATATATAGATCATGTCTACAAGCCATATCTCGGAGTGGATCTCATCTATGCATTTACACAACATGGAAATGTTTTTTCAAATTTCTCAAAAGATGATAAAACGAGAATTCAGATATCTATGCTCGATTATCTTTTTGAAAAAATTGCTGATCCAGAAAATGAGAAGATCTTTAGATCATGGATAGATAGATAAGAAATTTAGCAATCCAAACAAGACATGCCCAATCTTATTATCAATAACTTCTGTAATCAGAAATGTACATATTGTTTCGCGGAGAAGAGTATGACTACAGAGAAACTCTATGAGAATAATCAATCTCTCAAAGTCTATCTCCAGATACTGAGTTTTCTCAAAAAAAATGAATATCCTGAAGTCAGGTATCTAGGATGAGAACCACTCCTGCATCCTCGTATCCGAGAGTTCCTGCAGATTGCACAG
>JAYVIJ010000070.1:0-20033 GCA_043770315.1 Candidatus Altimarinota bacterium
ACTCCTCACAGAAAAAGGCAAAAAAATCGATCCAGATGAAGCGAAAGGACTTCTCGACATCATCGCGAGCTATACGGACTCATTCGTCACACTCAATCGATATGATACTGGGGATCTGAGTGATACAGGGAGTGAGGATATCACCTATATCATAGAATATCCTCATGCGAAGGCTGCGATCGGAGAACTGAAGAAGACCCTCCTCGAGAAATCAGACGCGAGCAACATTTTTGGTAATGAAAAAGATGAGAGTTTCATCGGTATACTCTCATCGATTATCTCGACATTCGACGGTGTATATCTCTATCCCACCATAGAAGAGCAAGCTGCTCACCTCCTCTACTTCATCATCAAGGATCATCCATTCACTGATGGAAACAAGCGTATCGGAGCATTCCTCTTTATCTGGTTCCTCGAGAAGAACAAACACCGATTCAAGAAGACGGGTGAAGTGAAGATCAATGATACGGGACTCACCACTCTCGCACTCCTCATCGCTCAGTCAGACCCGAGAGAAAAAGAGATGATGATAAAACTGGTGATCAATCTTATCAATAAGTGATAACTCCTATCGTCTAGTACGCGAACAACATAATCTCGAAGATGAGTAAGAGAATCGGATAGATATCTCTATTCTCGATAATAAAAAGAGCCATGTGGCTCTTTTTATTTTTGTGTCATAGCATATCGTATCTGTTCTATCTGCGCCGAAGTAAGAGTATATCGAAAAATCGATTGATAGTCTATGAGAAGATCGAGTTGATTTTTATTATCTATCTTGCAGAGGATGTCTACGATACCTTGTAACTGGAGAGGAGTAAGCATATATCCACAGTCGTTCTGGAAGTGTATAAGCCCACGTAGATCGATAGCCCTTGTCTCTTCATGGATCGCCTTATTTACAAGCAAGTTCACTTGTGACGGAGATAACCGATATCATTCCATAAGCTGATTCGTAACGAGGTCACAGATCTCTCTAAATCCCTTTTGAGAGTTCGCTCACGTCATAGTATAGACAAGATTCTGGACTTGCTCTGGAGTGAGTGCATATGACTTGCTCTCTTGTTCTTGGATAAGCTGACGGACATCATGGAGGTATGGATCCCTCGCAGACCTCATAGTATCTATGAGTTGTTCGATTTGATCAGGAGTGAGGGTATACTTACCTATTTTTTGATTCTGGATGAGTGCACGTACATGGTGGAGATATGGCATTTGTGTCTGACACAGAGCATCCACTAGCAATTGGATTTGGGTAGGATTCAGAGGATAGAGTTCTTCACTATTAAGACGAATCAATTGCCCGATATCTGCAGGATTTGGAGTTGCCACGAGAGATTGAACCCTTTCTCATAAACTTCGGGCAACAGATGCCACTTCATGAACTCTAGTATTGCTCAGAGTTCCATACCCTGCCTCGAGTGCTCTTGCCATATAGTTTGATTAATAGGAATTTATAATATAATTTATTTATAAATTGTCAATTAATATGAAAAGCAAAATAAATATTTTATAAAGATAATAAAAAAAACCTCTCAAAATTGAGAGGATTATTTTTAGACGGTAGGTGGCTGAGTCGGAGGCATAGGAGCAGGAGTAGCTGGCTCAAGAGAAGGTGTCGGTGCAGAAGTCGGTGCTGCAGGTGATACCATAGCCAGAGGATCAGCGACTGGAGCTACAGGAGTGGATACTACAGGAGCTGGGGCGACGACTGGTTCAATAGGTGCGAATACTACTGGTGTTGGGGCTACAGGAGCTGGTAGAGATGCTTCAGATACGACTGGTGTCTGAGCAATGAAAGGAGTAGGAGCAGGAGGGAGAGCAGCTTCTGAAAGGGTGAATGACGGCTGGATGGACTCTGGTGTAGGAATTGGTGCCGGTGCATATGAAGCCACAGGTGGATTTTGTGGGGTCTGATACCCTGGAGGAGCATATACTCCTGGAGTGAAATGTCTCTTGATGACGAAATAGTAGATGATCGCTCCAAAAGGAACAAATATAATGACGAATATCCAAAGAAGCTTATTTGGGATAGCATTCGAAAATACATGTACGAGCATCACGATCCAGAGGATTGTCATGAAAAGTCAAAATATCACGATAGCGATCATGATCCCAAATCCTACTTTTGCGACTGCTTTCACTTGATTTCCAAGTTCAGCACAGTCGACTTTTTTCCCATTGAGAGTACAGTCACTCGTAAATCCTGAGTTACTAGTGCTGACAGTGACTTGCTTAGGAGTGATAACTTCAGGAAGTGGCATCTGTGCTGTCGGAGCACTAAAAGTACTATCTGACATGGTTGGTTTCTCCATATTTGCAGAATCTGGAGTGTCTGAAGTCACTGTTGCTTCAGGGAGGCCTGATCCTGTCGTCGAGCTAGGAGTATCAGAAGTCGCCATCATCTGTGGAACTTCAGATGGAGCGCTTGTCTGAGAAATATCTGAAGGCACTCATTTTTTTCGAGCATCTTCATCTGCAGCGATAGGCTCTGCAGAATCTGCCGCATTCATCGTCGTCGGGATCATCTCTTCAGTTTGGACTACGCCAGAAAGATCAGCTTCACCGCTGACTTCTGCTTCTAGAGAAGATACTTGGTGCGAAACAAAGCAAAGAAAAAATCAGAGAAGGAGAAATATTCGTTTCATGGAATAAGATTAAGGATAGGTTCAATCGAGAATACCAGTTATTCTCTTTTTTGTCAAAAATAGTGGCATTAATCATAGTATAGAAAGTGTATTGATACAATTGACATTTATACTAATAAAACTATATAGGTAGTATTTTAATAAAACTCTATGAAAAATCGATTTCATACTGGAGTAGTAGTACTTTCTCTCGCTATCGGATGACTTACCGGATGTGATAAAAAAAATCCACCCCAGATAGAAACTTCAGGCGAAGTCATCACTCTGACAGAGTCCATACATCATCTCATAAATAATGCACTGAAAAACAATCCTCATTCGACCATAGCAGAAGCACTTCGTCAGATGCCTTCATGATCTCTCTGTGCAGTATCTACAGAAGTAAGTCACGAAGGGGTTACTGAGTCTACTCTTTACTGTGAATCATGAGATAGGGGTGAAGAGAGACGCCGAGTAGTATGAGTCATCTGACCTATAAAAATACCGACCACTCTCGATCCCCAGAAACGACTCACGACGATCGGAGTAGAACTCAAAGATATATCACTCGAAACAAAAACTGGATGTGGCATACTCGAAGATGGCTATAAAGATACGGTATATGTTTCTCCTCAAGATGGGTGTCTTGAGGTAAATAACAATGCCGCATCTCTCGTCGAGAGATATGAGAGACTGATCGATACGATAATGCTTCGAGCAAGAGATCCGGAAGGAAGATAATTATCTCTTAAACTATAAAAAAAAGAGCTCATAATTATAGGATGATTTTCCTAAAACAAAGAGTACCTAAAAACTCTCATGAGACCTGAATCAAAAAAGACGATATCTTTTTTTTGAGAAGATAGACATAGTATACTCTCTCTTTATTTTTTCACTCTCAGATTCCTCGTGCAGTATCCTGCGTACCATGGCAACGATATGTATCTAGTTTATATATTAAAAAATAGATTGACTATTAGATTCTGTACATATAATCAGAAGAATTATTAATTTATAATTATACACTATGGGACTCTGAGTATCAATCTCTGATTTACTCTCACAAAGAGAGCTATTAGATAGACAAATTCAAGACGCACAATTAGAGTTAGAAAGGAGAACTGAAGCAGTAAAAACAGAATATCTTATGGGATTTCTTCGGTATCCACCCGAGTTAGTAGATGCAATTTTGAGTGATCCAGCTACACTGGAAAGCTACTATATAGCATATGAGCGATTTAAAACACTTGGGATTTCCCTAGATCCTCAGACTCCAAGCTGAACGTATTCTCGCGAGATTCCCCTAAGCTTTACGAGAGAGGATGTCCGCTTCTGAATTCCTGTTTCCCGTATCGCTGTATCTGAGCTGGAAGGTGCAGCATTACGTACTTCTCCAGATATTCCAGTAGTGTGAGTCCTACCCGCACCTCCTCCACAAGTCGAGCGAGCACCATGAACAGGAGATATCACGAGAGATCTCATGGATCCTACCTGATCATGACAGGATGCTTCACCAGATCCAGCGATAGATACAGCTCTCGAATGAGTTCTGGCGATAAAAGATGGATTCATAGAGAATATACGTATATTGAGCCTTGCCCTCAAGCAGGAAATCACTGTTTTTTTTCAAGAAGGACTGGATAAGCTCGAAAATACATGAGTCAGCACTTGGCAACAGCGAATCGATACACTCATAACATGATGGAATACTCGTCATACAAATCAGAGACTCTATAGATATGTCAGTGGAAAGAATGAGCGAAAAAGTGCAGGAAATCTATGGAAGGAAAAATATGGTATAGTCGATATCGAGAGCTTTCAGCAAGTTTTGGGTGTTCGATGTCCAAGTTGGTTTCAGAAAAGAGGAACTCCTAGAACTAAAGTCGCATCACCAAGACCATCAGCGAGAACTCAGGTACCTGCCAAAAATGATGGAGTTGATCCAGCAGTATCTGCTTCTTGAAATCTATCTAGTGGATGAGGTGATCCCATCGTCCCATGAGAAAAATGAGTCTCAGGATGAGGGGATGTTGGCTCGAAACAAGATGTTTCAGAAAGGAAGCTTACTGATGCTGAAGCAAGAGAAGTAATAACACGAGACTTCATCGCAATCCTTAATGTTCTTTTTCCTAAAGTACTCGAAAGTTATAAAAAAGAAAGAAAAGGGCTAGGGTGGCAGCTAAGTGGATTTACGTGACTCCATATCCAAGACAATGAAGTCACCACAAGAGAAGGTGGAAATCCTATAAGAGGAAAATATCTCGCAATAACCATAGGAAAAATCCCAGAAGATCAGAAGCCTTATTGGGAAGCATTATCATCAAGTACATGAAGAGATATTATCTCTCGTATTTTTATGCAAGTGCGGTGACAATATAACCTTCCTCAGGCATATTTAAACAACTTTACCGGTAGTCCCCTTGAGTGAGTACAGCAAAATGATCCAGTATTACGTCTTATGACTTGATCAGACTTATCTCTCTACTTCTATCTTCCGACCAAGACGATGGTCAGTCAAAAAAAGGACTGATCTATAGAAAAATGAGAGGGAGGAGGAGAAAGAAAAAATAGTGATCAATTGGCTCTTTTATGACTTATTGATGAACTGGAGTGATATCTTGATTGATACTTTGATACAGTATTATCCAATGGAAAATGAATCTTGAAGGAGGGTTTTACCGAGATTGATATAGTACTCTGATGAAAAACTATAGATGCCGCAAAATGAACTACTGAACTTAGTGCGAAACTTTGAGAAAAAAGTAAAAAATTTTCGGCACAAAGAGACGCCTTGCATAATTTTGTACAATTAAATGAATATATACAAGCTCATCCCGAGAGCAATATGCGTTTAAAACAAGTAGATGGATCTCAGCCGATACGGATTGTCTATGGAGATCCCGATATTCCTGGGCTGACGATCGAATTTTCACCTTATTAATTGTTCATGGTGAGTAGAGATGCCTACTTATAGTATATATTTTTGTATTTGACATTATTAATTATATATGTTATCATATATTTATATAATTCATATACTTTCTATGCACTACAAATATAAATTGATCATCGGTATGATGATTACGGGGATCAGTAGTATCCATATTACTCCCGCAGCCGCACAGCAATATTTTTGAACTGAATCATTTAATATGGGTGACCAGACAATTGAAGTTGCTGATGTGGATATCAATTATTCTCAGGAGAAAATGACCCGACCAACTGTTACAGGGAGAGCTTCTATCGTAGAATCGACTATGTATAAAGATCGATCTGTGACGACTACACAAACTCTAGCCCCAGCACCTGCGGGAGAGAGCGTATTTAAAAATGCTTTTGACTGTATTTTGACTCGTTCTATGATCGATTATGGTGGCAATATCCCCCTCGATGTCTACCTCTGATATCATACTGATACAAATTCTTGTATGAACGGCACTCCACCCACAATGGTATGAACTCCAGAGTCCCTCATTCCTCCAAAAAATGATAGATTCGTCACTATCTGATCGTATGTTATAGAAAAAACAAATCATGGTAGACCAGAAAGTCCTCTCGTGGAAATCAATCCTATAGAATACTCTGCGGATCGACCACAAGCTTGGTCTCAGACAATATTGAATGCGGATAAGACAGAGAGTGTAGAATGGTACTATAATGCTCTCTGAGCCCAAGTCGAAGGAGAATATCTCGGACTCTATATTCCTTTTGCTTCAGACTATACCCTCCTACTTACACTCGATAAGACCCTTCTCGATCTCGCAAGCTGGTGATATTCGACGATCAACTATCCACTCATGGTCGCTCGTGATACCGATAGTGCTTACTACTGGACATCACATATGACGGGTCAAGTAGGGTATATGTACGGCGTCTACTATGATCCGATTGCCGATCAAAGTATGGAAATCAATGTTAAGAGTGACGCAAATATCATGCTTCCTGTACGATTCATCCAGTGGTAGTAAGACTCGCTCTCCTATAATCCCTGAAAGATATCATTCTCTCAGGGATTGTTTTTATAGGATTTCTCACTATACTTAAAGCATGAAAACTCACCTCCCCCCACATCTCTCAGATTCTGATCTCGAAGACCAAAATATAGATTATACGAATACGAAAACTTTCAGTAAATTTGGACCGCAAGGTCCGAGTAAATATGGAAAATGAGGATCTCGAGCTTATAAAGCCTTGGGGCGAAAACAAGCTAAAAAACAACCAAAAAAATAGAAACATGCTTGCAAAAAAATCTTGATTTTCTATAATAGCTATATCCTAATCCTTACCTTCTATGACTACACAAAAACAAGATGATGATATTCTCGAAGAAGATGAGAAAAAATCCACTGAACCACATATCCCAGATATAGCAAAAAAAGTATCACGATTTGGCCCACAGAATGTGAGCAAATTCGGAAAATCAGCCATGAGTGCCAATCCTCCGATGAAACAACGTCCTGGACGAGCAGCAGGGAGAGGAAGATAAAGTATGGTCGGACCTAAACCCTCTATTTTTAGATCAATGGGGATCAACCATCGACTACATTCCAAAAAAACAATGTCGATACGTACAATCTATAGAGGAATTTCCGTCTTGTTTTTTATACTCTGTATAGCTATAGTCTATTACGCAGATATACTTGGAAAACTCAGAGGCTTTATCGGTGATGTCATCATCGTGATGCTCCTTTTTTCGATAGGAAAAAGTTTTTTTAACATTCAGAGTTCCAAGCTTATAGTCTCGATATTTCTTCTCGCTGTCTCTATAGAAGTACTTCAGTATTTAAAAATATGAGAAATACTCTGATGGCAAAAAAATCCTATTTTTCAACTTATTTTTTGATCGATATTTGATATGCTCGATATCTGAGCTTACTTCATAGGTTGTGCATTGATATACGCACTCGACTCCTCTATCGATAAGCAGTAAACCTATGCAATATACTCTTATTCGTAGTACTCGAAAAACTCTTGCCCTACAAATTGATGCAAGAGGATATTTGATCGTGCGTGCGCCTATGCGATATCCAGAAAGTAAGATGGTTGAATTTATTGAATCAAAAATTACTTGGATCAAAAAGCATCAAGAAGGAAAAAGATTACAGATGATACGAGAAGAGAGTGAAAAAGGATGCTATCGGCTCTTCTGAGAAAAGCATCTCCTTGAATGAAAAAATACTGACGAAATCATACTGATCTATAAAAACTCCCTGAGGAAGTATCTCGACACACGAATCTCTGAACTTGCTTTTGGGAAAACAATGAAGAGAAAAATTGCGAAAATTCGCATAAGTAGCGCCCGGACTCGCTGGGGTTCATGTAGTAGTCAAGGAAATCTCTCTTTCTCCTACAGGCTTGCTCTCTATCCGAAGACAGCGATCGATGCTGTTATCATCCATGAGCTTGCACATCTCACCCATGCAAATCACAGCAAAAATTTCTGGGATCTCGTCTATGAATGGATGCCAGAATACGAGGAAAAAATTGCTCTGCTCTCTACTGGGCCAATGTATATGTAGTACTTATCGCATCGATAATTTCTTGTCCTTTTTTTGATAATGGCTCTTCATAATTTATGAGAACTTTAGCGCCATTCTCGAGCGTGACTACTTTTTTTGCAGCGGAAGTATCTGGTTCCTGAAGTGGTTTGAAATAGGTTGCCCTTATGAGAGCTGTAGAAGTATTTTGTACTCATGAAGCTGTAAGGTCGATGGTAAGGATATGATTTTTTTTATCTGGAGTGACAAGTCCTTGGTAGTATGCATACTTCGGGATAAGTACCGTATACTGAAATGCAGTATTAGTATAACGCTGATATTTCGTCATATCGATCTCACCTCATGTCATCATAAGTCATACAGGAATCACTTCTGGTACGATAGAAACAGGGGAATTTGCTCACTCAGGAATTTGTATATCTCAAGAGGATGTAGGACTCGGAGTATCTTTCGGGATTTCTGGTGCATTCTGACACTTGCCTACACGAGCTACAGCGATACCAGCAAGTTTGGATTCACAGCTATTTGTATAGATCTTTCCATCTTTACCACATACTGGAGCATAGTCGGTAGAGCATCCTGATTCTCGGTCTTCTTCAAGAGAGAAGCTGAAGAGTCAAGGATTATGAAGCATTTTTGAAGGGAAATATAAAAAATATTCACTGATACATAAAACTCCCACCATGATAAACATTGCCATGAGAGCGGTGAGGAAGCAAGATTTCTGAGGCTGAACTTTTTTCTTATACATAGTGATATATTAATGCTAATACCTCTATGATCTCGAAAAATGAAATAAATGCAAATTTTCTTTTTTACCAATGAATCATCTTATGTCATTTTCATTCTAAATACTCATTCATCTGAGAAAATGGTTTTGAACCAAAAAAACCATTATGCGCAGAAAATGGACTTGGATGGGCTGATGTAAGAACAAGATGTTTTTGGGTGTCAATAAGTGACTTTTTTGCTATGGCATAATTCCCCCAAAGAAGAAATATAACTCACTCTTTTTTTTCTGAAATCGTACGAATCACACTATCGCTAAAAATCTCCCATCATTTTTCTTTATGGGAAGCTGGTTCACCTTCTCGTACAGTCAGTACGCTATTAAGAAGAAGTACTCATTGCTCTGCCCAATCGGTCAGATCGGTATTTGTACGCTCTATTCCAATATCTGAATATAATTCCTTAAAAATATTTCGAAGACTAGGTTGGACTTTTGAACCTGAGGGTACGGAAAAAGAGAGTCACATAGCGGCACCTCTCGTATGATAGGGATCTTGACCCAAAATTACGACTTTCACCGTATTAAATGGCGTCGTATCAAATGCACGAAAAATATTTTTTCCTTCTGGAAAACAGATACCATGAAGATACTCTTGTTTCACAAAGTCAGTCAAAGAATTCCAATAAGATTTCTCAAATTCACAGGCAAGAACTTCATGCCAAGATGGATGTATGCGAACAGTCATAGTAAACGATTGTAAGCACAGAGCTCAGGATTGCAAATCGCTATGCGATTTTTCTTATTTCCTGTGATATTTTTTCTGAAGAGAAATCATTTATTTGATAAATCTTTACCGATATTGTCCTTCATTTAATCTTCTCATCAGAAAGATAATTCATGTTAAACAATTCTTTATTTTCAATCTGTAAGTATGTATCTTCACTAATGATAATACCAGCATCATAGACGCGAGTCAGATGTTCAAGACGAGACGAGATGTTTACTGCATCACCGATGACCGTAGCATCCATACGCTTATCTGTACCGATAGTTCCAAGGGTAACTTCGCCTCGATTTATACCAATACCAACACGCATCTGTCGTCCGATTGCACCGACTTGGAATTTTTTTATAAAGTCCTGAATCTCTATGGCTGCTGTAATGGCACTATCGGTCGTACTTTGATCAAATATAATAAGTACTCCATCTCAAAGGTATTTATCGATATATCCCCCATTCCGATAGACTATCTCTCCAATTCCATCAAAATAGATATTGAGAAGGAGGAGTGTGCGATATGGATTATGGATTTCTTCACTCACAGTAGAAAATCCCATAATATCAAGAAACATGATCGTAAGTGTTTTACTTACGGCAGTACCAAGAACCATTCGCTCATATCCTTTAAATCCAATTTCATCGTGGATTTTTTTCGGAATAAATTTTTCAAATACTGATTGCAATTCATTATAATCTTTTTTGAGAAGATTTTGTTCGACATAAGTACGTTTTATGAGTGAGAGAAATCGAGCATTCTCATCAAATTCCTCTTCTTGAGAAAATGCGATCTTCCCTCACTTATTTCTCATAAAAAGAGAAAAATCTGCAAGAATCTTATCATGTTCTTTCCAATATTTTGCATTGAGAAATACAAAATACCAAAGAATGATCAAATTCAATATCACAACACAAAACATGAACCATCGTTGAGATTCAAAATATATAATATATTCAATACTACATAGATTAAATGCTGTAAAACCAATAATAATATATTGGTTTGTATATGAAATTCTATTGCGCATACAGAAAATTTATCATATTTCGAAGAAAAGTGCAAACAAAATATATCGGAAATATACTTTTGTTAAGATACATACCCTCTATTCGATATTTCCTTCCAAGAAAATATCCCCTCCTGACCGAGGGGATATTTTTTAAAGCTTTTTTAGAGAAACTATACAAGACTGGTACTTGCTGTCGTGATCTCAAAATGATCATCGACATATTCAGAAACGACTCCATCAGACTCATGGGAGAAAAATTCTCCGACATCACGATTATTTTCAAAGTAATTGAGCGTAGGTATAAGACGACCGATGATCACATTTTCTTTGAGTCCTTCGAGGTGATCGATCTTGCGTGAAGTCGAAGCATCGACGAGAACACGGACGGTCTCCTGAAACGATGCGGCAGAAAGCCATGACTCTGTAAAGAGTGATATCTTCGTCAGTCCAAGAAGCATCTGTATACCAATAGCTTCTTTTTGTCCAGCTTTCGAGAGCTCACGATTTTCCTTCGAGAAGCGGATGATATCGACGATATCTCCAGGGAAGAATGTCGAATCTCCAGCATTGGTAATACGAACTTTCGAGAACATTTGACGAACAATCAGTTCGATATGTTTTGCATTTACTGTCTGTCCTTGAGATGAGTAGATTTCCTTGATATCATTTACGATATAGAGTTCAGCTGCGAGAGGTCCAGCAGTATCCATGAGTGATTGAAGACTGACATGTCCTTCTATGAGTTTTGCACCGATCTTGACGATACTATCCTCTTTTACGAGGAGATTTCGTCCTGCTGGAGCACTATATTCTACGACCTCTGGAGCGAGATCTTCGATCGTGATGATTTCATCAGTCACTTTGATCACCCGTCCAGGTTGTACCACTTGAATCTTTTGTTTTGACTCTTTTCATTTCGCGATAATCTGCTTGATCTCGACCGTATCACCTTTCTTCACGAGAATATTCATTTCGACTTCTCAGATATAGTATTCACGGGTTTGTTTTTCGACAGCCTCAAGTCCGATCTTCACTTCCCCACCTTCTTTTTCGATGTGTGTAACACGACATTCAAATGGAGCAATTTCAGCAAGATATTTTGGATTTCGTGCTTCGAAGAGTTCTTCCACACGTGAGAGACCTGCCGTGATATCTCCTCCTTCTTTTGCGACTCATCCCGAGTGGAATGTACGCATCGTGAGCTGAGTCCCTGGTTCACCGATCGACTGAGCGGCGATGATACCCACAG
Source organism: Candidatus Altimarinota bacterium (assembly GCA_043770315.1). GTDB lineage: Bacteria > Patescibacteriota > Gracilibacteria > BD1-5 > UBA2023 > JAGOMW01. The sequence continues at coordinate 11,892 of JAYVIJ010000070.1, forward strand.
GAGTACCGATCTTCACGATATCAGCCGTGGCAAGGTCGAGACCATAACACTTCTGACATACTCCTTCTTCTGTCTCACACGTGAGTACTGATCGTACAGATACTTTGGTAGCAGTTGATTCCATGATATCCTTGAGGACCTCTTTCGTGATGAGAGTAGCCTCAGGGATGAGGACTTTTCCACTCGCATCGAGGACATCTTTAGCAGTGAATTTGCTATAAATTTTATTCTCGAAGGTATCGCCAAAAAGTGTCTTTGATTCACTTCGATCAAATTCTTCGTATTGAAGTGTGAAGCAATCATTCTCACGAACGAGAATATTTTGAGCTGCATCGACGAGACGTCGAGTAAGATACCCTGACTGAGCCGTCTTAAGGGCAGTATCTGCCTTACCTTTTCGTCATCCGTGCGTCGCAATAAAGTATTCGAGAGTAGAGAATCCTTCCTTCAAATTTGATTTGATCGGAAGTTCGATCGTCTTTCCTGTCGGAGATACGACGAGACCCTTCATACCACAAAGCTGAGTTACGTTTCACCAGTTTCATCGAGCTCCTGAATCTACGAGATTGTAAATCGGATTATTGTGATCAAAATTCTTTTTCATTTCCTTCTCTATTCGAGATTTTACACCACTCCAAGCCTGAAGTGATTGGAGGTAACGCTCGTCTTCTGTGACGAGTCCATGCCAGTGAGCCTTTTGAATTTCTTTAATTTTCTCTTCTCATTCTTTCACGAATCCATACTTTTCATCAGGAATGATCATATCAAATACTGATACCGTAAGACCTGAAAGAGTGGCATACTTAAATCCAATATTTTTGATCGCATCAGCGAGATATGCGGTTGGTTCACTTCCAAAAAGATCGAATGAACGAGAAAGAAGTTTTTTTGCAGCAGTTTTCCCGATCGTTTCATTGACATATCCGATTTCCACAGGAAGGATCTGATTAAAGAGGAATCTTCCATATGTTGTATCAAGGATAGTACCATCGACACGAAGCTTAATAGGAGTATGAAGAGTGATAATATTGTTCTCATACGCACTCATAGCATCATCACCATTGGCAAATACGTATTTCTGATCTTCAGGATCCATCTTCGTGAGATAGTAACAACCAAGGATCATATCTTGACCTGGTGCGACGATCGGTTCACCATTCGAAGGATTCAGCATATTCTTCGAAGTGACCATGAGGCTTGATGCTTCATTTTGTGCTTCCATAGTAAGTGGAAGATGTACCGCCATCTGATCTCCGTCGAAGTCCGCATTAAACGCAGTACAACAAAGTGGGTGAAGACGGATAGCTTTACCGTCTATAAGCACTGGGCGAAACGCTTGGATACCAAGACGGTGAAGGGTTGGAGCACGGTTGAGGAGGACATATTTTCCTTCGATGACTTCATCGAGTGTATCCCATACTTCCTTCGTATGCTCTTCGATGATTTTTTCTGCATGTTTCACATTATATGCATATTCACGTTCGATAAGCTTTCCGATGACAAATGGCTTAAAGAGTGTCAGAGCCATGGTTTTTGGAAGACCACATTCATTCATCTTAAGTTGTGGACCGACGATGATCACCGAACGACCTGAGTAGTCGACACGTTTACCAAGGAGATTCTGACGAAAACGACCTTGTTTTCCTTTCAGGATATCAGCAAGAGACTTAAGTTTCTTTTTTGTAGCTGTAGTATATCCAGGACGATTTGATCGTACATCACCATTGAGAAGCATATCGACTGCTTCTTGAAGCATACGCTTTTCATTCTTGAGGATCACATCTGGAGCACCAAGTTCAGAAAGTTTTCGAAGACGATTATTTCGGTTAATTACACGACGATAGAGATCATTGAGATCAGATGAAGCAAAACGTCCACCATCAAGCTGGATCATCGGACGAAGATCAGGAGGAAGGATCTGAAGTGCTGCAAGTATGAAGTTTTCAGGGCGCTGATCGCTCTTAAATAGTGATGAAGCAAGTTTTAATTTCTGGAGAATCTTCTTATGTTTGCTTTTTGGTGCGATCTTGAGCTCTGCTTGATTCGCTGCGATGAATTCCTTCAGATCGATACGTTCGAGGAGGATCTTCAGATACTCTGCACCTGTACCACCCTTAAATACATGCGGGAAACGCTCATAGAGAATACGGTAGTCAAGCTCACCGATGACTTCTGCCTCACCGAGAGACTTAAGAAGATCGCGAAGTTTTGCATACTCAGTATCAAGTTCATCGATACGATGAGTATGGAGAGCCTCCATTTCTGCAAACTCTTTTTTCGAAATTTTCTTTTCTTCCAATTGAAGTGTGAGATTTCCTATTGTTTGTTGGACCTCTTTTTGAAGTGAAACTTTTTGATTTTTATAGGCATTTTCGAGTTCTTTCAGAGACTCATTGCGCTTCTCTTCGTAGACATCAGTAATGATATATGAAGCAAAGTAGACGACTTGCTCGAGTTTTTTTACAGAAATATCAAGCAGGAGTCCAGTGCGAGATGGCACAGACTTAAGGTACCAGATATGTGCTACTGGAGCAGCAAGCTCGATATGACCAGTACGCTGACGGCGTACTTGTGAAGTCGTAACTTCGACGCCACATCGCTCACATATAACTCCCTTGTAACGAATACGCTTGTATTTTCCACAAGCACACTCATAATTTTTACGTGGACCAAATATCTGTTCACAGAAAAGTCCTCCACGTTCTGGACGTTGGGTACGGTAGTTGATCGTCTCAGAGATGAGAACCTCACCATAGGAAAGTGCTCGGACATCCTCTTTGGCTGCAAGTCCTACAGCGATAGCTCGAAGATTGTCGAGATTTTTTCCGACGGTGATATCTCTCTTTCCCGCGAAACGTCCAATTTGGGAATAGTCAGTAATTTTATCATTGAGGAAATTCTCAAGATCTTTTGTCATTGGAAACATAGGGAATAGGAGTTAGTGATTAGGATTTAGTTTTTAGGATAAAACTTTGGAAACTAAAATCACTTTGTTCTTCGTATCACATAAGTGAAGAGATCAAAGGAGAAGTATATTCTCTTTCTCTTGGGCGAGGCCATACAAAGGAAGTGGTGGGATGTGGAGCTATTTATTTTAGTATAAAAGTTTTTGTTTTATTATTTCTATCTTTATAGGATACTCATTTTGTCTTAAGATTTATACTCACATCAATTATGTTTTCTCATTTATCTTCAGCAGTTGGATTAAAATTTGTATACTGATATCTTATGTTAAGAAGGTCATCTTTGATACTATACCCGTCACCGATATACCAAGCATGTGCACCTATTCAGAGCTTACTAGCAATTTTAATGAAATCAACGGGTCAAGCAATCTTAGATATTTTCTTATCCTTACATTGATAATTATATAAGCTATATTGTGTTTCATTTACATAATCTTCAATAAGATAATAAATCACATTATTTTTTTTAATAAACCCATGGCTCGTCGAAGTAGAAAATCATTTAATACTTACGCCATCATAAGGATAATGATCGTAGCCTGAATTTTTAGGATAAATATTACATGCCTCATTTTTAGAAAGATTTAGTCAACCTGCAGCAAAAGCAAAGAATGGAGTGAATATAAAAAGCAAGGCAAGGAGTTTTTTCATAATTTGAGTTTTTTGGAAGATATATTAGGGACTAGTATGAGCCGATTTAGTTGGAGAATAACGCGAATGTTTTTTGTTATTACTCTATCTCTACATTAATTTTTCTAACTCCGAAATCGATCGCCCACTTTCTATTCTTCCTTTTCTTCAGTGATACTCGTCGTCACTGGGGCTTCATCGAGTTTTACATCTGTAGGTTCTGGGATATCTACCTCCACATCGAACTGTCATTCAAGTTTTTCGAGCTCTTCGAAACGTTGTTTCATACGTGCTTCGAGATCTTCGACTTCATCCTGTGAGAGAAGATCGATACTGACATTGAGTGCTTGAAGTTCACGAAGGAGAACATTGAATGACTCTGGAACATTCGGACGGCGAATCTTCTTTCCTTTCACGATTGCTTCATAGAGTTGCGTTCGACCATTGATATCATCAGATTTCACTGTGAGCATTTCTTGGAGAATATTTGCAGCACCGTATCCTTCGAGTGCCCATACTTCCATTTCTCCGAGTCTTTGTCCTCCATTTTGTGCCTTTCCTCCGAGTGGCTGCTGTGTCACCATAGAATATGGACCGACGCTACGAGCATGGATCTTATCTTCTACAAGGTGATGAAGTTTCAGCATATATTTGACTCCGACCATGGTTGTTTCTTTGAATGATTCACCTGTTTTTCCATTATAGAGTTGTACTTTTCCATCAGGAGGAAGTCCTGCTTTCGCCATGAGTTCACTAATCTGATTTGTCGTCATACCATTGAGGATCGGTGTTGCTACCTTGATACCGAGTTTACGAGCGGCACCTCCGAGGTGTGTCTCGAGAACTTGTCCGATATTCATACGAGAGATGACACCGAGAGGATTGAGGATGATATCTACTGGAGTACCATCTTCCATAAATGGCATATCTTCACGAGGGACGATACGAGAGACGATACCCTTATTTCCATGTCGTCCTGCCATCTTATCACCAACTTCGATCTTACGTGTTTGGGCAATATAGACTTTGACTTGCTTAAATACACCTGTCGGGAGATTATCTCCATCTTCACGACGAAGTACGTGGATACCGATGACTTTACCACCTGAACCTGAAGGAAGGACAAGTGATGAGTCTTTCACATCTTTCGACTTATCACCGAAGATTGCTCGAAGGAGTCTCTCTTCTGGAGAAAGCTCTACTTCTCACTTTGGTGTGACTTTACCGACAAGGATATCACCTGCTTTTGCGTATGCACCGATACGGACGATACCATCGACATCGAGATCTTTGAGTTTCTGAGTTGAAACATTTGGGATATCATTGGTTGTCTGTTCAGGGCCGAGTTTTGTCTCTCGAACATCCATGACATATTCATTGATATGGACAGACGTATAGAAGTCATCTTGCATGAGATGCTCAGAGATGATGATCGCATCTTCATAGTTATATCCTTCCCATGGCATATAAGCGACGAGAAGATTTTTCCCGATAGCAAGTTCACCATTATCGATCGATTGACCATCAGCAAGGATATGACCTGCTTTAAACTTCTCTCCTGTAGACACGCGAGCCCACTGATGGAGCATCATATCGTGATTCGATCGCTCAAAAGTACGTAACGGGTACGTGATCTTTTTTCCGTTTGCGTAAAGAATAGATATATGCTTCGCATCGACACCGATGACTTCTCCATCATCTTCTGCCTTGATGACATATCCAGAACCTTCAGCGATGATACGCTCCATACCTGTTCCTACTACTGGAGAATCAGCGCGTACAAGTGGTACTGCTTGACGCATCATGTTGGTACCCATTTCTGCACGAGTCGCATCGTCATGTTCGAGAAATGGTATGAGTGTCGTCGTCTCGCTCATCACTTGCTTTGGAGAGATATCGATATGTGTGACTTCACCGACATAAGCGACCGTCGCCTCTGAAGCTTTACGAGCTGATATACGTGTATCGACGAAGTTTCCATATTCGTCTGTTTTTGTATTTGCTTCAGCTATGACGAGACTGCGCTCTTCATACGCATCGAAATACTGATGCTCATTCGAAAGAAATCCTCGTACCTCGATCGTATCGGTCTTTACAGCTTTCACGATTTCTTTTGCGATTTCTGGAGTGATAAGAGTCTTTTCTGGAACTATGACTTTTCCCTTCACATCTTTGACATCTTCGAAGGTAATACGATGAACGAGCTCTCATTCAGTTACTTTTACAAAGTGATTGATGATACGAAATGGCGTCGTGATAAATCCATATTTATCGACACGTGCATACGATGAAAAATGAAGTACAAGACCGATATTTGGTCCTTCTGGAGTCGCGATCGGACATATTCGACCATACTGTGTCGGGTGTACATCACGAACTTCGAATGATGCTCTTTCACGAGTGAGACCACCGACACCGAGTGCCGTGACACGACGTTTATGAGAAAGCTCAGAGAGTGGATTTGACTGATCCATGAACTGTGAAAGCTGATTGGTACCGAAGAATTCTCGCATGACTGCGATCATAGGACGAGAATTGATGAATGTTCCTGGAACAGCATCCTCAAGATCTGTGATGATTGTCATACGGTCTTTGGCAATTTTTTCCATACGAGCAAGTCCGACTTTCACCTTATCATAAACGAGTTCTCCGACTGATCGTACTCTACGATTTTCGAGATGATCGATATCATCAGCATGAAATCCAGCACGTTCATCACAGAGTGAAAGAAGGTATCTGATACCAGCAAGGAAATCTACACCCATAAGTACCTTCTCTGCTTCAGGATCTCCTGTGAGCTTCTTATGATCCTCATATTTGGTCGAGAGTTTACGGTTGATTTTGATACGAGCGACATCTCCAAGATCGAATTTTTTTGGATCAAAAAATGTTGTCTGAAACAGTTGTTCGACACGTTCATCGGTACCGAGGTCTCCTGGACGCATGAGCTTATATATAGCATAGAGAGCTTCCATACGATTTTTCGTCTTATCTTTCTCGATCGTTGGTGCTATATACTTCGATATCCACTCATCCTCTCATTTGAATGCTCAGAGGATTTCCGCATCACTCTCGTACCCGAAAGCACGAAGTATCACCGTCATTGGAATTTTACGTTTCTTATCGATTTTTACGTTGATAATTCCTTTTTTCTCGAGCTCAACTTCGAACCATGATCCACGATGTGGAATGATCTTCATAGCATAGAGTCCTGGGCGCTGATCCGGTGTGAAAAACATACCAGTCGAGCGTATAATCTGATTGACGATCACACGTTCGATACCATTGACGATAAATGTTCCCATTTCTGTCATAAGTGGTATACCTCCAAGATATACATCTTGTTCCTTAATCTCACCAGATTGCTTATTGAGCATTTCAAAACGCACCTTCATTGGCGCTTCGTAATTAAGATTTTTTCTTTTGCAGTCTGATACTGAGTATTTTGGCTCTTCGAGAGAGTAGCTCTTATAAAATACTGAGATCTTCTCTCCAGAGAAATCATCGATCGGGAATGATTCTTCGAAAGCCTTTCCTATGCGACGTTCGAGAAAATCTCGATAGCTATCGAGCTGGACTTCGATGAGTCCTGGAAGTTCGAGGATCGTACGATCATCATTGAAAAAATATCTTCACTGATCTTGATAAATCTCCCCAAGCTTTGAATCTTGAGGCACAGCGGAAGAAACTTTCGTTTCTTGTTTCTTTGTCATGGTGATAAAAATGATGAAAATGAAAAATGGAACAAATTTTTCATTTTGTGATATTTCTCTCGCTCTATCGTACCATGACAAGATGCGAAGAAATGAGCAGAGATAATCACAAAAACGCCTCACGAGGAAAGACAAATTCATGAGTTCGTGAGGAAAACGTGACTATTATAGAAGAACTCATTCAAAAAGCAAAGAAATTTTAGAGAAAAATTAGAATTTTGGATAATCTTTCCAAAATTCTTTTCGAAATATTTCGAATTTTCCGATAAGAATCGCCTCACGGCATTTTTTTGCAAGGAGTAATAGATATTCGATATTATGAAGTGAAAGAAGAGCTCATCCTGTTGATTCTCCGACATTCATAAGATGACGAAGATATCAGAGTGAATATTTCTTTGATACATTCGTCTCAAATCCATCTGCCATTGGGATTTTCTCTTGGCTATACTTGTACTTCTCATTTCCGATTTTGAGGTTTCCATAGCTTGTGAATACTTCACCATGTCGACCTATACGAGTCGGAAGGACGCAATCCATCATATCGATGCCGCGTGCGATACTCTCGATGAGATCTTCTGGAGTTCCGACTCCCATGAGATAGTGGGGCTTATTTTTTGGTAACAATGGTTCCAGTACATCGAGAATACGATACATATCTTCTTTCGATTCCCCGACTGAGAGTCCACCGATAGCCACTCCTGGAGTATCGAGAGAAGCGATAAACTTTGCTGACTCAGCCCGCAGATCATCATATACGACTCACTGGATGATCGCAAAGAGTGACTGAGGATAGAGTCACTTCCCTTTTCTCGCTTCTTCATTCTTGATCCACT
>JAYVIJ010000071.1:0-19989 GCA_043770315.1 Candidatus Altimarinota bacterium
GAATGATGAAGAAGATGGGTAAAGTCGCTAAAGTCCTCGGTCCAAAGGGTCTCATGCCAAATCCTAAAGCAGGTACAGTAGGTGAAGATCTCCTCTCTATCGTAAAAGAGCTCTCAGCAGGTCGCTTCGAGTTCAAGAATGATAAGCAAGGAAATGTCCATTCTATCGTCGGAAAACTCTCATTCGGTGCTGCGAAGCTCGAAGAGAACATCGGATTTTTCCTCAAGACTATGAAGTCTGCTCGTCCTACAGGACTCAAGGGTGGTACTGCATTCGTCAAGAGTATCTATATCTGTAATGCTATGGGTCCTGGTATCAAACTCGATGCCAACATCTAGTCTCGGCTCAGTAAAAAAAAGCTTTGTAAAAACCGTCAAAAAAACTCCTCCAGAAATGGGGGAGATTTTTTTAGATTGAGAACTGATTTTATAACTGAAGTATTATTCATCTCTCATGATAACTACACCACTAGTGGCATCCATACTTCGGTAAGATTCTTCGGAAACACCTGGAGCATAGCGTTCTACGCCAATTCCACTCACCATACCAGATTGATCAAATAATCAACCACCTAATTCTGCAGAACTCCCTAATCCAGAAATATATCAGCTAGCTCATTCTCTGTAACCAAGTGGCGCCTGTCCCATTAGAGCAAGTCTTTCAGCATTACTTTCTCCTCTTATTGCACGGTATATTTCTAGAATTTCGTAATCCGCGGCAAGACGACCACCACTCATCTCTGCAAACCATCTGCGTGCAGCAAGATTACGATAGTGAATAGTTGGGTAAAGTCATGCTATAGTAGCTTGCTTTTTTGACATAGAACGAAACCCTGGAAATGTTTGGTATACTATTTTAAACAATGAATAACCAGTATAACTACGCCCAGGGCCATCTCCTTCAAATGGATTCGTACTATATTTACGCATCGTTCAGGATAAATCCTCAAAACTTTCTTGCCATTCTAACATTGCTCATGGACTTTCATTTGCTATACGAATAGCTTCTTTTTTTGAGATTTTTGTCATATCCATTATTATACCACCTGCATCGAGAAATTTTAGTTTTTGTACTTCAGTGAGTGGCATTGCTTCCAGTGGCATTGCAAGGATTCTTTTTCCTGCAATTTCTATAGTCTTAGGTCATTCCAAAGCTGTACTTGCTTCTTTTGCAGTTACTTCGATAGCACTTTTTGCTCATACACCAGGTAAATATGGTATTACGCGATTTTTTAATATATTTCAAATCTGTCCAACTTTTGCCATGACATTCATATAACTGTAGTTACTAGTAATTTAACTATAGTAATTATATCATATTATATATATTTTTTCAACTACTAAAGCAACCAATCATGAGTGACCTATCCCCTCCCCTTAAACGCCGAAAGCAGCGTGATTTCATCAGCATATTCGATACTACCTGCATGAGGGAGTCCCTTTGATAATGGAGAGATCTTGACCTGCCTGGGCATATGTTCTATCGCATAGAGTGCCGTCGCCTCCCCTTCTATATTGGGATTGGTCGCGATGATTAGTTCTTCTATTAAGATCGAAGATCATGCATACTAAAATACCAGGGAGTCTGCCTATCTTAAGAAACAGATTTTTAAAAATCTGTCAACAAAATCTCCTCCAGAAATGGGGGAGATTATTTATTGACTTTATGAAATAAAATTATATAAAACATTAATGCTTTCCTCGACAATCTATACTCCGGATGAATCTGAATGACAAACATTTGAGGTTGGTATACTTATACCAGCCTATCGAGAATGAGCTGCACCATTTGTTTGACTCAGCAAATGGCTAGATGCTGTAACTGTCCTTGAAAAAAGATTCAGAGTATTAATTCTCATCCTTGTAAACTGACCCTCCCATGATGTCCCCTTAAATCAAGTAACTTTAGAATTCTCAAAAGATTTGAGGGCGTTAGTTCAAGAAGGAGTAGCTACTAATTCTTCATTTGGAAGATCCATAGATACTCTCTTTGATGAAATACAAAATTCTATTTATAGAAATAGTGAACGAGTGAAGGTTATTCTCTGAGAATCTTATAGTATTGGGAATAATGTTTGAATGGCTCGGCATATCTGATGTAGTTATCTAAAAAAAATCCTACCCCCTTCTTGAATAATTGTTAGTACCGATTCTGATACTTGGCCAGCAGAGAGGGGATATTTGCAAAATGTTATAACAATACTTGAAGGTAACCCTGATATTTGATGAATGACTGGTGAATTTAAATGTGTTTTAGAATCGAATGCATCAGAGAGAACCCGTCAGCTTTATTTCTATGAAAATGTCTGCTCATTTCTATATAGATTCCTAATAGCTCATTTTTCTCCTGATGATTGTTGGGATCCTCTCGATAATCTTGCTCTTATGCCTGGTTCGAATACCGTTTTTCGTGCGTGACTCTATAGCGATGATATTTGTTTTTCTGATAGCCTTTCTACATGAGAAGATATGGATTTTTCGAGAAGACTATTAGAGGCAGGAAACAATGTTGTATATGATGATTCTATTAGCGTAAGTACTCTCTATAGATCTTCTGATAGGACAGAATATGGACTTGGTACAGAGATCAATAGGGCAAATGCACCATGAGATTTTTTAGTTTTGCATCCACAAGTAAAAATTTGACACCTTTCTGTATACCAACTATTTAAACATGCCTCTGAGATGAGGTGAATCAATGAAGAATTTAGATGCAGCTATCTCGTTCAATGTTTAAGAGATGAATTTGGAGACGATATTATAAATGAGAAAACTATTGAAAAACTTAGAATTGAAATAATGAGTGGAAAAGGATTACTTGTAGGAAGGTTAAATCTTAATGATAAAGCCATAAGAATAGTGAATGATCGATTAAGTGAATATTATTGAAGATTGAACATCGAAGAAGCATATGAGTGGATAATCCAGTTTATTCAAGAAAGACTTACTCTCATGGAAAGCAGCAATCACGGCAAATTTCTATATGTGGTATTTCTCGAAGAACTTAAAAAAATGCGAGCTTTTGATCGAGCTATATGAAATTATGAAGTTTTCATGTGAGACATACTTGAAAAAATTCAGGCAATCCTATGATCTATAGATACTAATAAGTACCAAAATAAAGTAATTCGACTTGAACCTATCACCTTCCCTTAAACGCTGAAAGGAGCGTGATTTCATCAGCATATTCGATACTTCCTGCATGAGGAAGACCTTTTGAGAGACGAGAGATCTTGATCTGCCTGGGCATATGCTCGATCGCATAAAGTGCCGTGGCCTCCCCTTCTATATTGGGATTCGTTGCGATAATCACTTCTTCGATATGAGTATTTTCACTGATTCGAGAAAAAAGAGACTTATAGTTCAGTTTATCAGGCATCGTCCCAGCGATCGGTGAGACCACTCCCCCGAGTACATGGTAGAGTCCACGATAGACGCCTGTGCGTTCGATCGAAAGCATGTCGAGATAATCTTCGACGATACAGAGAAGCCTTGTGTCTCTTTTAGTGTCTGTACAGATACTACAGATAGGATGCATCTTATCGGTCATACCATGGCAAGTATAACATTCTTTGACGTTTTCATGGAGATCTGCGAGAGCCTTAGAGAAATTTTTTACATAGGATGGATGTGCTTTCAGCAAAAAAAATGCGAGCTTTGCTGCGGTTTTCTCTCCGATTCCTGGAAGGAAATGGATCATATCTATGATTCTTTTGAGCGCTTCGGGCATGGGAAAATATTCGATGATTATTGCGATATAAAATATGAGATCTTCTATTTCAAATTATTCATTCCCATCGAGAGTCTGTCACTTGAGTACGAGAAATTCTGGATGATCGATGACTTGCATATAAGATATGATCGGGCCGCTCATGACGCTCTCTATCGACTGTCATTCTGCGATGCGGATATCGAGGAGATTTTCTTGAAAAGAGAGTTCTCGATTTTTTACTTGAAGTTCTCGAACATTGTATCCCTTGGTCGCATTTTGATTCAATATCCAGACGTAGTATACTCAGAAAAGTGCTATAAGTACGGTGAGGACGATATATACTTGAGTGAATGTAAATCGAAAATTCTCTCTTGCAGCTTTTCTCTCAGAAAAGAATGGGATATGTCATTTTTTTGCGACCAAGACATTAGCATTCATACGACGTTTATTGGGGAGTGATTATAGGATTATTTCGAGATGATCTTCTGAACTACACGCATTTTTGCACTTCTGCTTCTCGGATTATCAAAGATCTCTTCTTCGGTCGGAATTATAGGTTTTTTGGTGTATTTTGCAAACTGAGATTTCACCCGTATTTGCCCAGTGACTTCATCGATCTCATCTTCGAGATACTTCGCGAAAAGTTGTTTCACGAGACGATCCTCCAGTGAATGAAAAGTAATAACGAGGATGACTCCTCCAGGGCGAAGCAACGAAAGTGCTTGAGAGAGAGAATCTTCGATATGTCAGAATTCATCATTGACGAAGATGCGGAGTGCTTGGAAGACACGAAGTGGTGATTTTTGATCGAAGCTTGAAGATTTGATAATTTCGAGAAGCTTGAAAGTCGTATCGATATTCATAGTCTTTCTGACTTTCACTATCTCTGAAGCGATGAACCAAGATTTCTTCTCTTCACCATAGAGAGTGAATATCCGGGCAAGTTCTGGTGCATCAAGAGTCATGATCACATCTGATGCTGTCTTCCCTTTCGTTCGATCAAAACGCATATCAAGTGGTCAGTCAAAACGCAGAGAAAAACCTCGATCAGGAAGATCAAGATGGACACTACTCACACCCAGATCATAGAGTATAAAATCTATACCTTCAATCCCAATTTTTATAAGCTCATCACTGAGAGATGCGAAGCTTTGAGGAACAAATTTTTTTTCGATATTTGGTGCTTTATCTTCAAGATATTTTTTCGCACGATCGAGATTCTCAGCATCTCGATCAAATCAGATAAATACACCATCTTTCATATTTTCGCAGAGAATACCAGCATGACCTCACAGACCAAGTGTAGCATCTACAACAACATGTGATGAAAGAGAAAGTCCGAGATATATATCTCGAACCGAAGAAAAAAGTACTGGTGTATGCAGGAGAGAAAACAAGAGAAAATATGAGAATATAAATAAAAAGAAATGTAGTCTCTTTTTATATTTTGTCAAAGAAAAAGGACTCTTGACTCGAGCTTAAAGTGATTTATGTTATTAGAGTAATTTACAATTTTTTAACAAAAATTAAACAGATAACTCACAAAAAAGGATGAAATATTCACAAAGAATGCACAAAAATCGGTATTTCGGTTTGAAAAAAGGGCATTTTTTTCTATAATCCTCCCATGTCTCCATTTAAAACAAAAAAACTTCCGAAAAAAGTACGGGAAATCCCAATTATTTCAGAAAAAGAAACTCCAATTTCTCTACAAACACCTTCTCTCATCAAAAGAAGTTTTTCTCCGAAAATTATCGTCGGATGACTTATCTTTTGTATCACGGTATTTTTCGTAAGTCAGCTTGCACTCAGGGCTTTCTCAGGAAACGAGAAATATGGATCAGAAACATTTACTCAGAAGGTTGTCGTAGAGGAATTTGTCACTCAAAAAGTAAAGGGCACGACGAACATACTCATAGCCTGAATAGGAGGAAAGGGTCATGATGGTGGTGACCTTACAGATTCTATCATGCTTGCATCTCTCGATGAAGAGCGCAATACTGTCACACTCCTCTCTCTCCCTCGAGACCTCTATGTCGCATATCCAAATGGGAAAGGATCATGAAGGATAAATAGCCTCTATGATCTCGGCAAAAGAAATAAAGTTGGTATTACATATCTTGCTGATAAAGTCTCTGAAATTACCTGACAAACGATTGATCACTATTTTGTGATAGATTTTGCTGGATTTAAGGATATCATTAACATACTCGGTGGGATATCTATCGATGTTCCTGAATCAATCCTTGATCGAGAATATCCTGATAATAATTGGGGATATATGACTTTCCAAGTACAAAAAGGACTCCAAAATTTTGATGGCGATACGGCACTTAAGTATGCCCGAAGCCGACATTCTACAAGTGATTTTGATCGATCTAATAGACAACAATTGATCATAAAATGAATCAAGGATAAAGCAAGTGAACTCGGTATCATCACAGATGCTTCAAAAATCGGCGATATATATACAGCGATAATCTCTCATCTTGATACCGATCTCAGTATAGCGGGTATGGGGGAGATCGCACTTGCATTTTCTGATATACAGAGTGATGCTATCGGTGTAGTTTCACTTTCTGACTCTTGCCTTTCATTGACAAAATGTGCTCCTGGAGCCTACCTTTATTCTCCAAGTCGGGATCTTTTCGGAGGAAATGCTGTAGTCATTCCAGAAAATGCTCAAGCAAATAAGCTGAGTTTTTATACTGATATACGTCGCTTTGTCGATACCACATTTCGATTCCCTCTTCTTCGTCTGAGTCCTCGTAACATCGTACTTATAAGCGATCCAAGCATGCGTCGTAGAACACAAGAGATAGGTATGGGACTTGCAAAATTATGATTTCCCATATCATTTGAAAAGAGCCTTATTGTTGCTACTGGTTCAATAGAAAAAAGTCATGTAAATATTTACTGGAATGCCGATATGAGTGTGGGTATCGATCCAAGCTCACAACCAATAGAAGCTCTGAAGTATTTAGAAGAATCTCTCCCCTATATTCTGGTAGATAGAAATGAGTATGCCAATACTTCGTGACCAAAGATTGAGATTATCATAGGAAAAGATGGTGATACCTATCTCAAGGAACTGAAGTCTGTTTATTATATTCCTGCACCGCCAAAAAATATCACTTCCTGAGAAGCAAATCCTCAACCACCAAATGGAGAAAAAAAAATATGATCTTGAGTAAAAACCCTGACAAATCAAAAAAAACCCTGACAGATAGTTTCATGAGAAAAACAAATAGAACCAGGTGAATGGGAAAACTTTTAATAACTTCGTCATTCAATTTTCACGACTATGAATACGCCCTTACGAAAAAATACATTTTCGAGTAAAAGACTTTTTCGAAAAAAAAGAAAAGATATATCTGAAGATGGATTCTCTTGGTGAGGATTACTGGGAATATTTCGTCTGAGCTTTTTTATAAAAGCTTTTTGAGCACTTATTCTCATAGCCATGCTCGGTGGTGCTGGTGTTTTATTTACATTCATGCGATGAGTACCCGATATATCATCCATCGAGCGAGGCGACTATTTTCAGGAAAGTACCGTAATATATGATAAGGATAAGAAGCCGATATACACATTATTTACTGATGGAAAGCGTACCTATTCAGACTACAATGAGATTTCTGATGCCATAAAAAATGCGATAGTAAGTACAGAAGATAAAACATTTTTCGAAAATCCCTGAATCGATGTAAAATGACTTGTCCGTGCTGGATATAATTATGTGAGTGGGAAAACTGTACGAATACAATGAACTTCTACTCTCTCTCAGCAACTTATCAGCTATACACTTCTCTCCAAGGAACGATCTCTTAAAAGAAAAGTACAAGAAGCATATCTTTCCTATCAGCTCAATAAGAACTATTCGAAAGAGAAGATACTCGAAATGTATCTTAATACCATCTCCTATGGCTCAAATGCAAATGGTGTAGAAGAAGCCTCTAAGACCTATTTTGGAAAAAGTGCAAAGGATGTATGAGCTCTCTGAGCTAGTATTTTGGCATCACTTCCAAAATGACCAACCTTTTACTCTCCATATAGTCATAGAGATCGTCTTATGGGAGAGATATATATCTATCGTCTTGATGATCCTGATGCAAAAATTTCTCTTTATAAACAAGAAAATCGAAAAAATTATAGTAAAATGTATACTGCATTTAAATGATATCTATCTGGTATCACTCTTAATGCCGTAGAGGCTGACGTCACGATATGTGGTATCAATAAAGAATATGTTCGTAGTAGTGATTTTCTCCCTGATGATAGTGGATGCATCATAAAAAAGCATGACGAACTCTTAAATTTCTTTGGTGACATTATTATACGAGATGACATTACGGTATCTTGATCTACAGAGAAGTATGCTCTTGAATATGCTGTAGGGAGAAAAGATTTTGTCTGACTTCGTATGTTTGAGGATCAAAAAATTGATGGACTCACTTTTAAGAAAATTATTTATGATGGTCTCGAATTTGAATTCAAGAAGTATAGTGAGAATATAAAATATCCCTATTTTGTGATGTATATAAAGGAATACCTTGAAACAAAATATGGAAAAGATATTGATATATCTCAGTGACTCAAAGTATATACCACGATCGATCCAAAACTCCAAGAAAAAGCAGAGGAACTCGTAAGAAAACAAGTTACAATAAATACATCTCAATACGGTGCATCAAGTGCTGCGCTCGTAAGTATGGATAATGCAAAATGATCTCTTCTCGCTATGGTGGGATGACCTGACTATTTTGATATTGAAAATGGAGGGAATAATAATATGGCTATTGCACAGCGACAACCATGATCATCATTTAAACCCTTCGTATATGCTCTTGCGATATCGAAAAATCCTATCGGACCAGCAAGCCCTATTGCTGATATGAAGACCTCTTTTTGATCATATAATCCTGATAACTATGATAAGAATTTTAAGGGAATTATGCCCCTCGAAAAAGCTCTGGCTTGGTCAAGGAATATTCCAGCTATAAAAATGTTTTTTCTTGCTGGAAAAGAAGAAAATATAGTAAAATTCGGTCAATCAATCGGATTCGGAACCCTAAAAAATGATGCTGGTTATGGTGCCCCTATGGCTATAGGAACTGCTGAGGTACGACCTATAGATTTGATGCAGGCATATAGTGTATTTGCCAATCTTTGAGTCAAACAAGATCTTTATGCTATAGAGAAGATTGAAGATCAAGATGGCAATACTCTCGAAGAGCATAAAGCTGAAAAAAAGGAACCAATATTTTCTCCTGCTGCATCGTATATCATTACCACTATCCTCTCAAATCCTGAAGCTCGACCTGAATGATTTTGGAGAACAGCTATTACTGTAGCTGGTGGACGGAAAGTAGCTGCAAAAACTGGAACATCTAATAAAGATGTTTCAGAAAAGAATGGCGAGAAAAAAATACTTCCCCGTGATCTCTGGACTGCATGATATTCTCCACAAATTACAACAGTAGTCTGGGCTGGAAATGTAGATGGAAAAGAAACAAAATGAACATGTGATGGACTGAACTGTGCTGCTGGTATATGGAAACCATTTATGGAGTTTGCCCATAAAGATCTCCCAAAAGCTGACTGGAAAAGACCAGAGTGAGTTTATGAATATACTATCGTAAAAACGAGTTGACGTCTTGCAACAGAATCTACACCGGAGAATCAGAAAGTTTCTACTATAATGGCAGTAAAACTCACCGAAGCTGATACAGGATTTAGAGAAGAAGCTATAGATACCCTTTGTAATGGTCCAATATCTGAAAATACACCTGAGGGCGCACGAGGCACAATACTTATACCTAACGGTAATCCTATCATTGATGGATATGATCCAGCCTGGAAGATAGGCTTTATGGGAAGTGTATCAGGATCAGGAAGAAGTATGGTACCATGTGAAAGGCCATCATGACCTGGAAATATTGCTTTATCGATTCGTGCTATAGATATCGGAAACAGCGATACTACAGGAAAGAAAATCATAGAATGATCTTGGACTGGAGATAGGAATGTAAAAGAATTTCGGATTATCTCTGATAGTGAAACAAAACTCAAACAAACAGTAGAATGAGAAGGAAAAACTCTTGGATCTGGAAGGATTAATATTAGTCTCTCTGAATGAAATACAACAATCATATTTGAAGTAGTTGATATATTTGGCTTCACTTATAGCGAAACCAAAATCATCAATATGAACTCTGGAGAAGTTATAGACTCTAGCCTTCCTCTGCCTGTTATAGATCCTACTGTGCCAAATGAGACGACTTCTGCAAACAGTATAAATCCAAGTATAAATATCACCAATCCTCGATGAGGAAATGTAAACCTCTACAGTGGAGATCTCGTAAATCTTAGATTTTCTATAAATGTTGCCCCATGAGCGCGCGAAGTAAGCGTTAACTTCTGAGGAAAAATCATTCAAAGTGCAACATCTGGAAATATATTTGTCGTTCCCGTGAATACCTCAGATCTCATCCCAGGTAAATACCCACTCCGAGTCAGTCTGATCGATAGTAATTTAAAAAATACTGAAAAAACTATTACTGTAACTATCCTTCCTCGATAATATGCATTTTAATCATGTCAGCCTTGCCTACGGTAAGCGTACCATTCTTAAGCACATAAACATCACTATAGAATCATGAGAATTTCTTTTTCTCATCGGAACATCTGGAAGTGGAAAAACGAGTCTTATAAAAAGTATGATTGGCGCCCTCTGTCCAAAAGAAGGTACTATATCAGATATTCATAAGAGAGATATTTACTCGCTTTCATCAAAAGATCTTCTTTCCTATAGAAGGAAAATCGGGGTCATTTTTCAAGACTTTAAACTTCTTCCTCAAAAAACGGTAAGAGAAAATGTGGCATTTGCTATGGAGGTATCGGGGTACGATAATCGTACTATCCACAAACGTGTTCCTGAAGTATTATCTCAGGTATGACTTCTTACAAAAAAAGATAAATTCGTAGAATCCCTTTCTGGTGGAGAACTCCAACGTACTGCTATCGCACGTGCCTTGATACATGATCCTGATATTATTATTGCTGATGAACCGACGGGAAATCTCGATCCAAAAAATGCAGATGAAATCATCAGACTTCTTACGAAGCTGAATAAAGAATGAAAGACGATCATACTTGCAACCCATGATGATCGTCTTGTAGATAGTATGAAAAAACGTGTTATTGCATTTTCTGATGGTGTCATATATTCTGATATCACTCCTGGTACTTATTGTCTCTAAAAATATGCTCTCTTCCCAAGAATCACTCGCACAAAAATTCGTCAATAAATGATTCTGGCTTTACTTTTTCGCTTTTTTGATTGGCCCGATTGGATATATCATTAAAGTCATGATAACTCGGGATCTTTTGGTTGAAGAAGTAGGGATGATTTATGGTGTAATGAGCTTTATAGCATTTCTTTCAATCTATAATGACTTAGGATTAACGGAAAGTCTGTCATATTTTTTGCCAAAATATATCGTAGAGAAGAAGTATAGTAAAGCAAAATATCTTTTACGAATAGTTTTTATCACCCAGATATGTACCAGCTTATCTATATATCTTCTTATATATTTTCTTGCCCCTTGGCTCTCAACCTACTATTTTAAAGCAGATGTAACAAGCTTACTAAGAATAGCCTGATTATTTTTTGTTTGAATAAATATACTCAGCATAGCAACAACATTTTTTAGCTCAGTTCAAGATACCAAGCTCCAAAAATGAACTGAACTTATACGCATGTTAGCGACAGCTATAGGAGTATCAGTTTTATTCTTTTTTGGAATTGGAGATACTCAGAAATACATGATTACATGGATTGTAGGGCTTTTTATTGGTTTACTTTTTGGTATAGGTTTTCTCTTAAAAAAATACTATATTCCCTATTTTTTCCATGCTCATACAGAAAAAGATGTTATACTCAGAAAAAAATTTTTTCAATATGCATTTGCTACTCTCATATCAGCCAATATTGGTATGCTCCTCTCCAATATCGATATGCAGCTCATCATATTTTTCCTCTGAAGTCGTGATGTTGGTTTTTATTCTACATACCTTTCGCTCATAAATATACCATTTATTATTCTTACTCCAATTATTGGTTTTTTATTTCCTGTTATCTCGGAACTTTCATGAAGAAATGAAAAACATAAAATACAGGAAATTGTTTCTCGGTTTTGGAAGTATTTTGGAATCATTTGAATTTGGACAGGATTTTTCTTATTTCAGTTCTCAGAAACATTGAGCATAGTTTTTTTCTGAGAACGATTTCGTGAATCCTGAGAGATACTTGCTTTTTCGGCACCATTTATCGTATTAAATTTTCTCATCCAAATATCTTTCCAAGTGCTTGCAGGAACTGGACAAGTAAAAAAAAGAGTAGCTGTATTGTGAATTACTCTTATTATCAATATTATACTTAATCTTGCACTTATACCTTTTATGTGAACCAAATGATCAGCCCTTGCTGTTGGTCTTTCATGGATACCCCTCTATTATATGAGCGCGAAGGCCACATGACTCACTCTCCATATTTTTGGAGATAAGGAATGGTATAAAAATGCACTTACTGCTTTATGCGCATTTGCTATATGTTATCTCCTGCAAATACAGATTGGTGAATATATTTCTTTTCTTGATCTTATTCTTGCGATTCTCATTTATATGACTATATTTGGTATTACAAACTTCTCCATGATCCACGAGATGGTGGTCACAATAAAAAATGTTCGAAAATGAGGAAAATCAATTCCTCCTCCTGATACATCTTTACCTATATAATTTACTATGTACGCATTTTTCTTAAGTTCCGCTGGTTTTATAGTTTGGGCACTCTCGATTATATTCATCTACTATGCAAAAACATATAGTAGCATTAATCATGCAGAATCAGCAGCAGGTTTTTGAAAATATCTTATTATAATCGGTCTTATATATTGATCCTATAAGATCATGAGCATCATGTCATGATGGAAGAAGGTACGATTTAACTTTTGGAGTATTTTTGGTATTACTTTTCTTCATTTATTGATACTGAGCTTTATTTATAGTTGATTTCCCGAGACTCGCCAAAGTCCATTTATGCAATGAGTTTGAGCAAACTGATTGACACTTTTTATACATATTTGTGAGCTTTTGATCTATCCAATCTTCTTAATTTTTATAACCAGAAGCTTAGGGTTTACACTTATTAAGATGGCCATGCCCAGTTGGAATGATACAGATATACGACTTCGTGTTTCTGCAGAAATTACGGTATGATTTATCATATTTGTCATCGGACTCCTCATGATCGGAAGTATCTGATACTATAACTTCACTTGACTCCTTGTCATACTTGTACTTATAACTGCTTGAGGTTATATATGACATAAAGAAACTTATAAGGATATCCGAAATCGAAGTATAGAAATTGAAAATCACGATTTTAGCTCTTGAGTCAAAGAAGCATTAAATCTCAAACTTCTTTCGATTGAGTTTTGATATTTCTTTCTTACTTTTCTTCTTGGTGTTGCGCTCATAAACATTATTCGACCCATGCCAATTGGTTGGGACGATCTTGGAGTATATATGAATTTTCCCAAAATAATGGCTTCAAGTGGTCATCTCTTAGAATGAGCCTCTATGTATGCATGGCAACTTATTACAGGGACTGGATTTTTGTTTTCTTACAACGCAGCTCAAGCTTTTTATGTAAACCAAATTGGCGGGATACTCTCTGTTATAGCTATAGTAGCTTCACTTTCATATGCATTTGAGCAAAAATGAAAGAAATCCCTTCTTTCTCTTCCTATACTTTTTGCAGCTGTATACTATGCGATGCCCATGACTATATTTCAGCAAGCGAAAGATATGAAACTCGATCCTGCATATCTTTTCTTTTCCATAAGTGCCATCATGCTCCTTTTTCATGCGTGGAGTCATACGTCCAAAGATAGAAACTATAATTACTGGATGCTTGGACTTATCGGGCTTATCGTCGGGTTCTCATTCACGGTAAAGTTCACCTCTACCATGCTTATTATTGGATGTCTTGGAGTCATTAGCTATCGAACTCTCTCACTCTCCGGGTATATCGGATTCTTTTTCATTTTTTTAGCTATATTCACGAAGCTCAATCTCTGGGGGCAGATGAATGTGCCTATGCCAAAAGATAATTCTGAACTCATATCGAATATATCTATTTTTCTTTGACTTTTTGGTATTATTTTTCTTGGGTACTCATTTTGGAAATCGAAAAGAGAGTCCCACGAAAAAAATCTATTTGAAACTTGGGTTATATCAAGTAGCATATTTCTGTTTGGAGTTATCCTTGGATGCTCCCCTTGGCTTATAAAAAACTATGCTGAAACTGGCGTGGAAGGGATGAGATTAAATCCGTTAAATATACTTATCGGATCTGGATGAACAACAGCCTATCAGTATGAGTGACTCTATAGCCCTGAAGAACTTGCCATAAAAAAAGAGATACGAACGAGCGGAACCACGAATGACGGAAAAAGTCAAAATGAAGATTTCTGACGATATTTTTGATATGAAAATGGCCTAAATAATTACTTAAAACTTCCTGCAAATCTTACATTCCAGAAAAATCAAGGAGGAGAATTTACAGATATTACCTACATATATTTTGCCCTTCTTCCAGGATTATTGCTCTTTGTTCGATGAAGGCGTGCTTATACTATGCTCGCTTGGGTAGGGCTTTTGCTTTGTTTTATGATATTTTATTATTTTAATAAAAAAACTGGCAACTATCTTTCAAGTATTTTTTGAGAATTTAATCTTATTATAGAGCCGAATAATTGGAAATCATATGGTTATGCTGTACTCCTTGCTATCAATTTTCTTATTATAGGATTTTTCCATTTTGCTCTACAAGACACAAAAGAGAATAAGCATCTCAAAGAAGTTATAGCTTTTATGGGTATATATGCCTTTCTTTTCGTAGTGGCGGCGTTTTGAATTGTTTGGTATGGTATTGTCATGTATTTTGGATTCTTCCTGATTATGGGGTACAGTGCTTTGACATTTATAAATGAAGATGAGCATCCTTCAAAAAAAGATGAAAATACTAAAAATCTCACAATTGCAACTATTTTGTTTATTTTCATTGCGACATATTTTCTCCGTTCAGCATTTCCGCATGGATGGAATAATCTTCGAAGCGCCTACTACAATGAATACAAATACAATACTCTCACTCAAGAAGAGTCTATATTTGCATATCGAAGTGATTATCTTGTACCTATAGCGACGATGAACCTCAAAGATATTTCAAAAATCTTTGACGGTATTGAGACAAAAATGAAATCAAAGCAAATGAAAGAATTTCTCAAAGAAACAGATATAAGAACTCTTCCGCTCGATGCTCTTCATGGCTCATTTATTATGAAGTATAGAAATGTGACAGATAAGGATTTTCGTGAAGATGTAAAAGTTCTTGGACAGCATATTTATTCTCAGGTTCTTTATCCTCCTGCGGATAATCAAAATACTGGATGAATCTATCGTATAGGTACCTTTATGACCTACCTCATTAATGAAAATCGGAAACGTTATTTAGATGATAGCCTTCTCATGATCTTTAATGACTATTTCTATGATACAGTACCTGAAAAAACAATAGAAAGAATGAAAAAATTGGGACTAAAATACCTTCTTGTTGATCTGAATGCTGCAACTATAGACAAGGATCCTCGACATGCTCTGACTGAAAGGGCCGAAAGACTTCTTCTCACTATGACTGCGTCGAATCTCAGACTCGTAAATACAGATAACTATTGTATTGAGCTTGCTATCTCCGAAAGAAAAAAGGGAAAACTTCTCACTGAGAAGGAATTTATAGATATTGCTGGTACAAACTTCGAATCGTATAGGGATGGTTCTATGGTATATCGAAATCAAAAACTTGCGAATTGTCATTCCTATATTATAGGGATTATGAATACCAAACGAGCATCCGAATATCCACTGATTGAGGCGATACAAAGTGAAATTATTCAAACAAAGGCAGCTCAAGATACACAAAAGCTTCAAGAGATACTCAGTAAATATGTATGACAAAGCTGGTTCGCTTTATTTGAAATTATCGATACACCGGCATCTCCTTGAGTAGTAATAGAGACTCCAATAAGCAGCTCAGGAGGAACTCAAACTGGTACTTTATTAAAAAAATAGAGCTTCTTCTTATAGGGTATACTTACTTATATTCATACGAAGTGAGTCCATCCTGTGGTGTGTGAGTAGTCAGTACACCCTTTTTGGATGAATCGATCTCAGGAATAGATTTCTGGATAAGCCCAGAATGGCAGACTCGTGATGATGCGTAGCTAAGTTTAGCATAAAAAAACTCTCCTTACACGGAGAGTTTTTTTATGATTGCACGAAACTGATTTGCTCGATCAAGATAATCATGAAAAAGTCCAAATGATGCACATCATGGTGAAAGCATAATTATATCACCTCACTCTTTTTGCTTATAGAGCCACTCGACTCATTTTTGGAGATTATCCGTAGAGATATAGGGGATATTTCGCTCTTTTGCTATCCTAATAAAATGATCTTTCGTAGCTCCTATGCAAACGACAGCTTTAACTCGTATAGAAAATTTATCTCAAAGATATTCAAATACATCTCCTTTGTCAGATCACCCCACAATAAGAAGAAGATTTTTTGTATTTCCATAGGATCAGAGTGCTGCTTCAAGACTCTGCGAACTCGTTGATTTTGAATCTTCGACAAAGATGCAACCATCTTTTTCCCCAATTTTTTCGAGTCTATGAGAAAGCCCCTGTATTTCAGCCAAATACAGTTTTATTCTTTTTGAACATATTCTCATCTCATTTGCGACGATCGAGACCGAGAGGATATTCATAGCATTATGAATTCAAGAAAACTGCGTTTCTGATAATAGATATTTTTTTCTTCATGAAAGAATGATATTTTCTCCATCAGTACGATCTTTATATAAAGAATTTCATTTTCATAGACTTTGATCTTCAAAAGACCGAAAATTACTTGGTAAATAGAAACTAAGATTATTGTCCTTTGCATATCTCAATACTTGCTCGTTGATTACGCTTGTCTTCTTTGTTTGACTCAAAAGATTCATCTTTGCATCGAGGTAGTCCTGAAGGTTCTTATGCCAATTCAGGTGATCTGGCTTAAAATTCGTAAATATAGAATAATCCGGCTGAAATATTCGCAGCGAATATGCCATAAAGCTTGAAATTTCTACGACGATGATACCCTTCTTCTCTCATTTTTTGAGGATTTCCAGTAAAGTAGCAGAAAACGGTATATCGAAGTTTCATGATAGATAGACACTTTTCTTGCCAAAGTACTCTTTTTGGAGTATATTATACATGATCCAGCTCGTAGTTGATTTCCCGTCAGTTCCTGTTATTGCTATTATTTGATATAATTTCGGGAGATACTGGTAAGCAAAATCAAGTTCGCTCATGACTTTTCATGTTTTATAAACACCATGATGAGATGGTACACCTGGAGATGGTATGATGAATTCATACTTATCATGCGGTGGAAGTGGACTATGATAGTCCATAATATCATATGGAATTGCGAGATGATCGCAGAGGTCTGCTATTCCCTGTCCAACTTTTCAGTTTCAATAAATAAGAATCATAAAAATGATTATATTTTAAACCCTAAAAAAAACAAATGATACAAGCAATTCCTCATACAGTTGGACTTCATTGAGGTCAAACAGATACTTTTATTGAACATGATCCCCATAATCCAAATGGGCAAAGAGATGTACTTATAAATGGACCAAAATCAGTAAACCTCATGGATTCTGAAAAAAAGATAGTAAAAAGACTCCTTATAACGCGACTTGATACTTTTCGATTTTGATATCTGAGTGATGAGGAAGTACTAAAGATATTTCGTCATGAAATTATGTGAAATTCGGATTTTCCTATCGATGAAGAAAACCTTGGGATGATAAATTTTTCTCTCGCAAGGGCTACGAATTATCTCAATAATAAATGATATCCCCTCCCCCGATGAATCCCTACTCAATTTAAAAAAGAGGAAGATATTGTTGCTTGGATACGATCACAAAGAAAAACGAAAGAATGATATGCCAATAGGAATCTCTGCAGATATCTTCAGGTAGTAAATGCATATCATACTCTCCTCTCTGCACCAGGAGTCAATATTAACGAAGATGGGGAGATCGATACAAGAGATACTAAGCTCATAACTCAAATAATAAGAATATTTTGAAAAAAATCTTTTCGCTATAACATAGATGGGGCTATGCGCTTTTGAAGAGAAAGTAGTGAAGCAAAGTGAGAATTTGTTCCAACTATATGAAGCTGGAATATCCCTTTTTATGCTCGGTTTCGACTCAAAAATGAAGGAAGAGGAGTTCAGAAATTTATACAAAGTCCTGAATATGATGTCAAGACTTTACTAAAAGATATGCATGGTATTCGAATCGAGGTGACTGATCCAGCACATGCACTCAAACTTATGGAATTTATACTACAAGAAATGAAGCTTGATCCTGAAAAAATGGAGATAAAAAACAGAGATATGTGCTCAAAAGAAGATTGGGAAAAATGGAAATGAAAACAATTTTTTAGCAACGATTTTATTACTCTTATTGAAAGTGCTGCAAAATTCTGATCCCAAACAAAAGCTATATCAGCAAAAAGACGAGAATTCAAATTTTCATGTGAATCCCCTTCTGTAGAAGTACAATTTGTACTTGTATGAAATAATAATGAGAGCGCATATGCTCACCACACTATTTATCAGTGTGTATCAGATATTTTTGAGAAAATTCGATTAGATGGCTATTGTAATACTGAAGATATAAAGCATTTTATGTGACTCAATATTACCGAAGAAATCCGTCGAGAAATCGGACTTACCGATGATCATATATTTGCATATATACTTACAAAACTTATACCCATAAAATTTCCAAATACTCGAGGAAAGAATAATCAATATACTACGATGTCATCTATAATTCGTCTTACCATGAATGATCTTGCAGATATGGGTGACTGCATACTCGAATTTCCCGCACATACAAAAAGGAATGACACGAAAAGCCTCTATGGTATATATGCTGGACAAAGTATTGCCGTAAAAAATATAAAATATACTCCTGAGCTTCTGCGTCTAGTAGATGAAGAAAAAGATGAACAATGAACACTTCGAGAAGAGTCAGTTATAATCCCCTTTTCCGATCAAGCCAGCCTCGAAATTTCTTCACAGACTCCTTACCAGGATCGATGATCTGTAATACCGGTATCGGTACATGACTCTCTAACGAATATCCTTGGGAACAAAGCCTAAACCAACTATTCATAACAGAATCATGAATCATTGGATAGTGAGTGCATCACAAAACAAGCGCTTCAATATCAGGAGAAAACTGTGAAAGATACTCCTTTAATAAGAGATCTATCTCAGGTCAAGATACAATCCCCTGTTCTATAAGTGGAACAAGTCATGGTGCTGCTATCTCTTCGACGATGACACTATCATCAAGGATATGAACTCGTTCTTTGTACATGCGAGTACGGACGGTCGCCTCAGTGGCAAGGACTCAGATTTTCCGATATCATCATTCGACGACTGCTTCAGCTCATGGTACTGTCACTCAGAGAATATGTCTTCCTATGAATACTTCTCTCTGGAGCCAGCGCAGAGCATGGACACTCGCAGTATTGCACGCAAGGATGACGAGAGCAGCTCATCTTGCAAAAAGCCTCTCGACTCACTCTTTCGTCAACTCTCGAATCTCTTCTCCGCTTTTTCCACCATAGGGCGCATTTTTTCGATCCATTTCGAGGATCATTTCGATTTCTGGAAATTCTTTCTGAAAAGCTTCCATGACGACTTTTCCACCAAGTCATGAATCAAAAAATCAAATAATCATATTTATTTCTTAGGGATAATCTCTCGAATTATAAGGAAACGAGTTACTCACTGAAGTATACAAACTCTACGGCTTCTTCCAATCTTTTTTCTGAGTTTTTCTCTTGGAAATACTCTTCCTGAATGGATAGACTCTAGAGCAAATGAAGGTCACAAGAGATTCTTCATGACATGCATATTCGCCATAAAAGTACATTCAGCAATATCTTGTATCTGTGCATTCTGAGTAAGTAACTCCATAACCCTCTTTCCAAATCGTGTATATGCTTCTTTCATAGCAGAATTCTCATCTTGAAGATTTACTCAAGATATTTGCTCATATGGAAGAAGTTGAAG
>JAYVIJ010000072.1:0-6625 GCA_043770315.1 Candidatus Altimarinota bacterium
TAGCGATGAGAATATCGACTCACTTCGAGAGTGCATCGACCTGACCATGCTGTCCGACTCACCCGAATATCACTTTCGATCTGAGGTTTGTATATCGTCCATAATTTCGGAAGCTCTCGTCGATCTGGATAGCGAGCTCACGAGTCGGAGTCAGGATGAGGGCTCGGATCGGTCTTTTTCCTGTGACTTTCCGATCTTTCTCGTACATGAGCTGGATGATAGGAAGAGCAAATGAAGCAGTCTTTCCTGTACCGGTCTGTGCGACTCCGAGGAGATCACGACCAGCAAGGACGAGAGGGATAGATTTTTCTTGTATTGGAGTTGGAGAAGTGTATCCTTCTTCGGTGAGTGATTTGAGGATAGGTTCGATAAGATGAAGTTCGGAGAAAAGCATGAAAAGAGTATAAGGATAAAAAAGAGAAATGAGGGCAGATGCCCTCATACACATACGATAGAGTATATCGAGAAAAATAGGAACTCCTAATAGAAATCAGATGTTTTATCGGAGCAAAAAATTCATTGAATTTTAATCAAACAATCGTGCATTTCTTGCTCAAACTCCACCTGTATGAACGTAGAGTGCTTCACTTCCTCTATTTTGCCAGCGGACTCAATTACTATTTGTTGATCATAGTGATTTTTCATGTATGCGTCTCTGTTTTACTTGTTCACCATATTCTCTGATTGCAGCAAAAATACTGTCTAAATACTCACTTCTGATAAGATATTCACGACTATGAGGGAGAGAGTTTGGAGTCGTACAGATAATCCAATCTTTATGATCTCTCTGAACAAAAGACCAAAAATTTTTGAGTTCACCAGCATTCATATTTATGCTTGCTTTTCGAAACTCTGGAAGTTTTCCAATATATGATTTTGTCATGTATTGGGGAAATTTTTCAGGAACTTGGGGGCTATTTTTTGTGGCGTGTGCAAGAATCTGTTCAAAGCGGATGCGAAGACCATCTTGGAGTGCATCCTTCAAAAATACTTTTCAGATACCCTCAGCTACCTCAGGAACATCATCTTTATCTATAGAAGATGGCTTAATTTCTTCATAAAATCCTTCACTTACTCCCTTTCTTTCTTTTGCGCTCAGTGATTCAAATCCAGGTATGAGTCATGCTAGGACATAGTGTATATGTCTTTTTAGCGCTATGCTTGTAAGATTTTCTTCACGAGCTCAGAGGAACTTTCACCACTCTTCAGGTGAGCGCGGAGTGTAGGGGGTTCAATGTGACTGAGAAGAGGTTCAGTCCAATCAGCTTTCGTGAGTACGCATAATGAACTATTAAAAATAGAAATACAATATAACTATTAAAAATATTATGTCAAAATTATACTGGATTTTTCTAAGAAAGTGAAGTAGTGGGATAGGCAATCATAAGTCAGTTCTCAAAACTATCCCTTATAAACTATCTTTTCAAGCTCACTGAGTACTTCTGTATCGATAATCTCATCGAACTTACGAGCAAAGAGGGCATCGCTTACAAGAAGAAATGGAAGATCTTCCATCGTGAGCGTCTTCGGACGAAGCTTGATCTCGCCACTTTCGATGAGTGCTGTCGTCTCGCTTTCTGTGAATACTTTCGAAGCAAGCTCAGGACCGATCTCAGGAATCCAGATAATGGCACGTTTATCGTCAGCGATGATATTATTTCCAGAGTCAGTATTCATGAGAACGGTCTGAAAGAAGCTCTCATCTGGTATGAGAGTATTCTCATAGTAGTCTCTGAATTTTCCTATCATTGGACTATTTGTGATGAACTGACAACATTCTCGACTGAGAATCTTCCATTGACCGCCAATGTATGGTGTCGTATAGGGCATATAGGAGCGTTCATACGGAGAGCCGATGAATCCTGTTTCACTTTCAGTGAAATAATTTTCTATACGATTCATAGTATTTGGCCTATTATTGAATTGATTGGATACGATCATAAAGTCTTTTCCTCTATTTTTCTTAAGAAAATCATTTCTTACTTTCGATGATTTGATCGGAAAGTCTTGTCCACTGAGATTGATGTAGAAATCCCATTTCAGATCGAGTTCGAGAAGTTTTTCGATCCCACGAAGTTCTGCGCTGACCATACTATATCATCCCCAGACTACACTTTGGCTTTCGAGAATATAGGTATTGGGATATTTAGAGAGAAATACGCGGATCTCCTCATAAAGTTCTTCCCCAGCGCGTTTATCTATATGGATAAGATAGTGATCATTTGGATTATATATTGCTCGAAAGAGTCTTCGAAATTGATTCGGAAGACGATGTACGAGGATGAAATATGCTATCTGAACCCCTTCATTTGTATCTGATAATTGGGACGTATCCGAAATAGGCGAAGGCATAGGGAGGGTCTTAAAAAATAGAAACACTAAGTAGATATATATTATAATTCTCCCATAAATTAGATTTATAAGAGTTATTATTCTATCGAGGATCCTGCGAATATAGTATCTCTAGGGGGGAACTATTCATTCTTTTTGTCCTCTTCGGACGTTCTCCTTTTTTTGAGGAATGATTAGGAAGTGAGTTGCCTCATAATACTCTTTTTTGCTTCTTTTACAAGTTTCCCTTTTTTATTCAAAGTTTCTTCCTATAATAGAATCATCTAAATATTTTCTATGCAACTTACCGCTTTTTATACGATCATCCGGAAAGAACTCATCCGTATCGTGCGGATCTGGCCACAGACAATCCTTCCGCCTGTTATTACACAATCACTCTATTTCATTATCTTTGGAGGATTTATCTGATCTCGGATCGGAGAAGTCGGAGGAGGTGAGTATATCGCATTCCTCATCCCAGGTATTATCCTTATGGCAGTGATTACCAATGCGTATGCGAATGTATCGAGCTCGTTTTTCTGAGCGAAATTCCAGAAGTCGATCGAAGAACTCCTCGTCGCACCCGTACATCCTGCGACGATCATCGCTGGGTATACCCTTGGCTGAGTGATACGAGGAGGGATGATAGCTGTGATCATCTATATCGTCTCACTCTTTTTCTTTCCTCGAATGTTCGAACATACATTCCTTGCGATTTTTATCCTCTTTCTCGTTGCTCTTTTTTTCTCACTTTTGGGACTTATCAATGCTCTTTATGCGAAGAATTTCGATCAGGTAAATATCATCCCGACTTTTTTTCTCACACCACTCACGTATCTCTGAGGAGTATTTTATCCACTTGCAGCGCTTCCAGGGATTTGGCATACCATCTCCCTCTGGAATCCGCTTGCATGGATGATCGATAGTTTCAGATATAGCTATACGGGGATATCGAGTATGGCACCGATGATCACCGTCGTCATCCTCTTTACTCTCTGTATCATCTCTTTTGGTATAGCGATGTGGCTCTTTCGAGCGAAGAAGATCGTCGAATAGAATAATAAGCTTATGTAGGAAAAATCTTATTTTTTTTTAGTGCTTCTCTAAATAGCGCTGACGACTAAGGATAAAGCAAGCAAAAGTGAAATTTATCAGAGCCGTCCATATCCACATCCCGAGATTCTCGAAATTCCAGACCGAGATAGCAAGGATGGTACACATATTGTTCCCGACAGAGATGAAATAGGGGAGCGATTTTTCAGTGAATGGAGCGATCCACGCTTTCTTAAAGCTGCTGGCGTATGCTGTTGCATCTATCACTATCATTACGATAAGGACATAAGCATAATTTGGTTCGAGTCTCCAGAATATGATAAGAAGTATTCAGCAGATAAGGAAAAACCAATCCATCCAATTTATCTTCATTTGCTTCCATTGAGTAATGCCAAAAATAAGACATCAGATACTACTTAGTGTGAGGAGTATTATGGCGAGAGATCAAAGTATCTCATCGTTCCTAATAAGCTCTATAGAACTTACTGAGAGTACTATGGTCCATATAAAAAAAGTAAATGGATGAGGGATAATCTCTCATTTTATTATTCACTTCCAATAAAGGAAAGAACTCCATAGGATTATAAAAAAAGCGAGAATGGAAAATATAAGTTCCCTTTCCATATTTTAGATGTTTCTCACATAGATGAGCTTATATCTTCCT
Source organism: Candidatus Altimarinota bacterium (assembly GCA_043770315.1). Classification (GTDB taxonomy): domain Bacteria; phylum Patescibacteriota; class Gracilibacteria; order BD1-5; family UBA2023; genus JAGOMW01. The sequence continues at coordinate 4,049 of JAYVIJ010000072.1, forward strand.
TTTCCTCCATCATTTCGTTCCATGATCTCAAACATATCTGTCGAAGCAAGAAGAGGGGTAAGTTTATTGAATCCATAGTTGCGTGGATCGAAGTTCGGTTGTTTCTTCTGGATGAGTCCACCGACATCTCCGAGAAATGCCCATCCATCATCATCTGCGAGATCTGATACGGTATCTCGGATGAGTGTGATAACATCAGGAGTGAGAGTATCGAGGACTGGCACTGACTCGGGGAGAAGATCAGCGAAAGGGATGATCTTCTCTCATTTTTTTGATTTTTTTTCAGGAGGAGTCACGGAGTTTATGGGTTGTTTCTTCAGGATTTCGATATAGATAAATTTATCGCATGCGACGATGAATGGCTTCGGAGTTTTCTTTTCTCCCATGCCATAGACTGCCATACCCGCTTCGCGAAGACGCGTCGCAAGGCGTGTGAAGTCTGAGTCACTTGATACGATACAAAAACCATCAACTTTACTCGAATAGAGTATATCCATAGCATCGATGATCATCGCAGAGTCCGTCGCATTTTTTCCTACAGTGTAGCCATATTGCTGGATCGGCTGGATCGCATGTTCAAGGAGGATATCTTTCCATTTCGTGAGACCTGGGCGGGTCCAGTCTCAGTATATTCTTTTGATGGTAGGATTCCCGTACTTAGCGATCTCTTCCATCATTTCTTTTACATATGCACTTGGGATATTATCTCAGTCGATAAGGATGGCGAGTTTTTTATCTATTTCCATAAATTGAAGAAGTAAAGATATGAAGATTGTAGATGATTTTACAAGTATTGCAAATATACTACTCTTCCGATTTCCAAGTAGCCTTCCATATTATATTATCTTTCTTATAGAGAGCACTTTCTGTGGCAAATGCGAGGATTGTCCCATCGATGAGCCACTCTATTTTTGTACTGTTATGATAGAGAAAGAGTAGCGCCCCTTTTGTCTTAAAGAAGATATTTCCATCTTTTTTCATGATACGGATTTCATCAAGAGCGATATCGGGGAATGGTATTATTTTCGAAAATTTCTCTCGTACAGGATCATAAAAAATAAGGAATCTTTCAGCTCATTTTTTTCCGAGAATAATCAAAGTTCACTCTATCCATTTTGTGTACTCAAGTGTATCAAGCTCAGTTTTTATGCGAGAGAGATTTTTTTTATTATTTTCTCAGAGGGGTATGAGGCTTCCCCCACTTGCCGTATACCAAATGGCATTCTTTTCTACGAAAATATTATTTTCTCGCTTCATTCCAGTACCAAACTTTATCCTTTTTCAGTAGCCATCCCCAGTAAGAAGAGAATCATTTCTTTCTATATAGTTTTCCCCAATTGAAAGAATTCATGTAAATGTTTGTCATTTTTCAGTGAGGATTTTTTTATTTTTTGGACACCAAATATTGGTATTTTTTATGAGGATATTTTTGTTGCATTCTCGTATGAATGAAGTACTTCCACTCCATATTTTTTCTTCCCATCAGAGATCAGTATTGGTATAGGTCATGATACTCATTCCTGAGAGGAAATATCACTCACCGATATGTGACAATATTCATGATGAAATACGTATTTTTCATGAAAAATCTTCGTCATAGAGTACCATTCCACTTGCAGTCACAGTGGTCCATTCATTATTGCGAATATTTGCTATATTAGATATACCTGTTCCAAATCGAGTATAATCAATACTCGGAAGGAGAGTCATAAGGTCGATATAATAAGGACTTTCTTTTCCGATATTAAACTCACTTTTGTATGAAAGATATCCTGCATGTTGCATAAGAAGACTATATGTTCCATAATTGGTCATACGTTTCTCATCATTACTATAGGTCCCACTTGAAAGAAATATGGTAGCATTTTCGGGTTTAACTGATATATTTATAATTCCAAATGAACGAATCAAATCACGAGGATCTGTTCTATGTTCTCCTGTAGAAGTCAGGCTTCGAATCGAGAGATCGATGGATGGATAATATCCCTGAAAGAAAAAATAGAGAAATCCAGCAAAAAGAAAAACGACGATCCAAAAAATTCTTGATGCTCTCTTTTTTCGTAGGATTTCGCTTTGGTATGTTTCGAGCATAGTGCTAAAAAAAGAATTGATGTTGAACTATAAGATATTCTATTAAGGTTATTTTTATTTTCTTTGCATTTTTTGAGTCGTATCAAAGTCGTCTATTCTTTTTCCAAAAAAGAGTCGAATCTGACTTTCAATGGCTGGAATAGAAAAAAGTGTGAGTGTCAGTATAGGCACGAATACCCACTGTAGGATATTCCATATATAGTCATGCCAACGAAAGTGTGTATATCGTCTCATGATATGGATGGTGAGGGCGCTCGGGAAAACGATCGTCGCGAAGAGTACTGTAAATATAATCGAAGTTGCTATCGGTACAGTGAATGCTGCAAGAGAGTGGTCAATCCCACGGAAAAGACCAGGGACATATCCTATAAAAAAGAGCATAAATGGACCCCCAGCCCAGAAAAGATGATTATATATGAGATATATCGTTTTACGAATTTTTTCTATCTTTGGTATATTTTTTGCTTTTCGGAATTCTGGTATTAC